>JADFPY010000042.1 GCA_022562085.1 candidate division KSB1 bacterium
GGGTTTCTCATCTTCGTGCCTTTTTGCGGGGAGATGATGAAAATACCGGGACCTCGCCGCCTTTTGCCTCATCTTTTAATTTTTTGATCTGATCACGAAGAAGGATAGCGCGTTCGAATTGCAGGTTTCTAGCTGCCGTTTCCATCTCATATTCCAATTGCTCCCTCGCCTCATAAATTTCCTGGCGCCCCTCCTCGATACCGGCTTCTTCTTCTGTTAATGCCCGTGCTTTTTTGATCCCCTCGATTCCTTCTCGAATGGCCTTTTGAATGGTCTGAGGCGTGATGTGATGTCGACGATTGAATTCTTCTTGAAGTTTCCGGCGGCGTCTCATCTCTTCAATCGTACGGGTCATAGAATGGGTCAAGCCGTCGGCATAGAAAATAACTTTGCCAGCGATGTTACGAGCAGCACGGCCGGCGATTTGCATGAGGGATCGTTGAGAGCGTAAGAATCCTTCTTTGTCAGCATCCAAAACCGCAACCAAAGAGACTTCGGGTAAATCCAAACCTTCACGCAGCAAGTTAACGCCGACTCAAACATCAAATTCGGCCAACCGCAGATCTCGCAAAATCGCAACCCGATCCAAGGCAGGGACTTCCGAATGCAGGTATCTTACACGAATGTCCATGCCTGATAAATAGTCTGTGAGATCCTCGGCCATCCGTTTCGTTAAGGTTGTAATTAAAATACGTTCTTCACGACTCACACAATCACGTATTTCGGCGATCAAATCATCGATTTGCTGTTTTACAGGTCGAACTATGATTTCAGGGTCATGCAGACCCGTAGGACGAATGATTTGCTCAACAATAACACCTTTTGCTCGTTCGAGCTCATGATCTGCCGGCGTAGCTGAAACATAGACCATCTTGTTCATCATTTTTTCAAATTCATCAAACGTTAGCGGCCGGTTATCTAAAGCAGATGGTAGTCGAAATCCATATTCCACCAGTGTCTCTTTTCGAGATCGGTCACCATGGTACATGGCGTTAATTTGCGGAATGGTGGCGTGCGACTCATCGATAATAGTCAAAAAGCCTTTTGGAAAGTAGTCAATTAAAGTGTATGGTTTTTCTCCTGCTTTACGTCCGGAGAGATGACGTGAATAGTTTTCGACCCCGGTGCAATAGCCCAACTCCTGTAACATTTCCAAATCGTATTTAGCACGCATTTCGATACGTTGGGCTTCAAGTAGCTTACCTTGTTCACGAAACTCGGTTAGGCGCTCTTCAAGTTCTAAACGAATGGCTTCGATCGCATGTTGCAACTTATCACGAGGCGTCACGAAATGTTTGGCCGGGTAAATCGCTGCCGTTTCCTGGCTACTGAGAATTTCTCCGGTAAGTGTATTGACGACGCTGATCTGTTCAATTTCGTTACCAAACATTTCAATTCGAAACGCCTCTTGCTCATAAGCAGGAAAAATTTCAACCACATCGCCACGAACACGAAACGTTCCCCTGCTGAGTTCGAAGTCGTTTCGAGTGTAATGACTTTCAACCAGTTGCAACAGTATTTTATTGCGCTCAATTTTTTGGCCGCGAGTGAGGATGAGCAACTCATGTTTATAGTCTTCCGGATCGCCCAAACCATAAATGCAAGAAACAGAAGCAACGATGATAACATCATCTCTTGATAAAAGTGAGCTCGTTGCTTTTAAACGCAGCCGGTCAATCTCATCATTGATAGAAGTATCTTTTTCGATATAAGTATCGGTTGTCGGAACGTACGCCTCGGGCTGGTAATAGTCATAATAACTGATAAAATATTCAACCGCATTTTTTGGAAAAAAACACTTAAATTCCCCGTAAAGCTGCGCGGCAAGAGTTTTATTATGTGAAATGATCAGAGCCGGTTTACCAATTTCGGCGATGACATTAGCCATGGTAAATGTTTTACCACTGCCTGTTACTCCAAGAAGCGTCTGAAATTTATCTCCACGCCGCAGGCCGGCGGTTAACTCTTCGATTGCCCGGGGCTGGTCACCGGTTGGTTTAAAATCAGATTTAAGATGAAACTTTGCCATTGCAAAAATGCTTTACCTGTCAATAAAGAGCAACTAAATTGTATAAAATATAAGCAGGGAGTGCCAAAATGTCAAGGTTAAAACCAGAATCCGAATTTAAATTGAATAGTAAACCTAGACCTGAGCAATTTAGCTCCTCACTAGCTTAGAAATGCCTTGCATATTATGCAAAATCGAATTATATTATTCGGTTAAAAAATAATCGTTTATGAAGGAGATTTTGTGATATGGCAGTAATGAGTCAAATGCGTGATAGATCTGCAGTGATTCTTGTTGTTTTACTGGTACTTTTTGTTTTAAGCATGGCAATAGGAGGGTTAGTTGGTGGTGCAGACATTATCGATATAATTACAGGAAAAAATCCCAACATAATTGGAGTAATAAATGGGACGGAAATAACCTATACACAATTTAATCAAGCATATATAAATGAACTAAATGCATACCGGCAGCGCACAGGAAATGATCCTGGCGAGAGTCAAGCCGGCTTTGTAAGAAACCAGGTCTGGGAAGGTTTTGTGCAAGATGTTTTGGTTCAAGAAGCAATCCAAGAAAAAGGTTTAACGGTTACCGATGATGAAATCGTCTGGAGAATCTACAACGCTCCCCCAGATATTTTAAAAAACAATCCCAGTTTTCAAAATGACCAAAAGCAGTTTGATATGGCGAAATATCAAAGCTATCTGAACGATCCGAGTACCGCAGATCAGTGGCGTCCCATCGAAGAATATTTACGACAAACCCTTCCCTATGAAAAATTTCAACAACAATTACAAGCAGGTATTCGCATTACTGAAGGTGAGATAAAAAGAGAATATCTAAAACAAAACCAGACGGTCAAGGTAAACTACGTGTTCATCGATCCAAAAAAAGTGGCAGATAAGGATATTGAAATAGACGATGACCTGCTCGGCGACTATTACAAAAACAATAAAGATGAATTTAAAGAGGAAGAAAAGCGGCAAATTCAGTATGTGATCTTCCCAACCACTGCAACGGCAAAAGACAGCAGTGAAATCCGAGCACTCGCCGATGACATTCTTCAACGTATTCAAGATGGAGATGACTTTGGAGAACTCGCTGAGATCTATTCCGAAGATGCCGGGAGTAAGGATAAAGGTGGAGTTCTTGGCTTTTTTGCAAAAGGTTTTATGGTTAAGGCCTTTGAAGATGCTGCTTTCTCAGGTAAGCCTGGGGAAACTGTGGGCCCCATTCAAACGCAGCATGGTTTGCACATTATCAAAGTGGAGGAAAAGAAGACTGAAAACGGCGAAGAGAAAGTCAATGCGCGGCATATCCTGTTCAAATTTGCCGCTTCAAGAAAAACGTTAGATAAAGCGCGAGATGATGCAGAATATTTTGCTGAGCAGGCAAAAGAAATTCCTTTTGAGGAATTGAGTAAAAAGTTTGGACGGAAGCCGCAAGGATCGACATTTTTTGTCAAGGGAAATGGCTTTGTTCCCGGCATCGGTTTAAATAAAAGGGCAAGCGACTTTATCTTCTCAGGAAATATCGGTGAAGCAGGTGACGTTGTGCAATCGCCTCAAGGTCTGTTTGTTTTCAAAATTTCCGGAATTCAAGACGAACGCACCAAACCTCTTGTTGAAGTCTCGACTATCATCAAAAACAAACTAAAAATAGGGAAGCAAAATGACCTCGCAGCAAAAAAGGCGCAAGAAGTTTATGAGAAAATAAATAGCGGCTCCTCATTTGAAGCCGTTGCGGCAGAGGATAGTTTGGAAATTAAGGAAAGTACAAATTTTTCAAGAAGTGGGTATGTAGCAGGTGTTGGGCGTGAACCTAAATTTATCGGGGCTGCATTCTCCCTTCTTAATAGCGGGGATGTTTCGAGGCCTGTACTCGCGACTCGTGGCTGTTACTTAATTCAGCTTGTCGAAAAAAAAGCATTTGACGAATCTGATTTTAACACGAGTAAAAATCAGATTGCGTCCCAATTGCTGCAGCGAAAAAAAGGCCAGGTCTTTGCAATTTGGTACGCAGAAGCGAAAGCCAAAGCGGATATTAAAGATAATAGAAGCAGGTTTTTTTAGCCCTTGAGTGTTGAAGAAGAATTGGGTAAAAAAAAGCGGCTGTCCCAAAAGTCCATTTCCTCATCCAGAGCGAAAGTAGAAATTATGTCTTAAGTGCTGGAAAATATGGTTTGACAGAGTTTCTCGTGAGCCTGTCGAAGTACTCCATGAAATTTCTTCTGAGTTTTTACTTTTTGAACAATCGCTTTTTTTAATTTGAAAGGTCTTGATCAAGCGGAAGGTAAACAAGAAATTCTGACCCTTTGTCCTTTTCACTCTTGACTTTCACCCCCCCTCCATGTGCCTCCACAATTGCCCGGACTGAGGTCAAACCGATTCCCAAACCACCCCCCATAAATTTATCTTTGCTGGAACTATGATAATCGCTGTTTTGTATTTCAAAAAATTTTTCAAAAATTTTGCCCTGTTCGGCAGGATCGATACCGATTCCGTTATCCCGGACACTTATAACGCAATATTCCCCCTCTACCTCTGTGGTTACTTGAATTTTCCCGCCATCCAGTGTAAATTTAATTGCGTTTTGAAGCAGGTCATGCAGAACACTTTTGATTTGACTTTGGTCCACATAAACTGACAAATCATCTTCGGCACTCTTGAATTCTAAAAGCTGTTCTCTCTTTTTTGTGATGAGTTTATAGTCCTGCACAATTTGATTAATTAAACCGTTTATTTCAACCGGCTCTGCTTTCAAATTCAGTTTGCCGTTTTCAGATTGACTGAGATTGTGCATTTTCGTTACAATTTCTTCCAAATCATTTGCCGCGTTTAAAATGATCTGCATACATTGATCTTTTTCGGAAGCAGAAAGTTGTTGAAAATATTCATCATTGATGATACCTAAGTAGCCTTTTAAATGACTAACAGGAGTTCTAAGCTCGTGGCTGGTTATCGCCATAAACTTATCTTTCATTTCCTGCAGGTCAAGCAACTTTTGGTTGGCAAGACGCAACGCCTTATTTTCTTTACCCAATTGCACTTTCTCTATGCACTTCTCCGCCACAACTCGAATCTGATCAGGCTTAATCGGCTTAAGGATAAAATCATAGGCGCCTTTTTTCATAGCGTCAATAGCGCTCTCGATAGTCGCAAAAGCTGTCATAACCACAACTTCAAGATGCGGAAAATCACGCTTGATTGTTTCCAGTAATTCCATGCCGTCCATCATCGGCATTTTTATATCCGTAAAAACAATCTCGTAAATCCCCTCTCTAATACGATCAAGGGCGTTTATCCCATTTTCGGCCAGCCCCACATTGTAACCTTTCTTCTCAAGGCTTCTTAAACAAATGTTCCGAATAACTTCCTCGTCATCCACGACTAAAATATTTCTTTTAACTTCTGCCATTCTCAATCCATTTCATCTAATCATCGACGGATTTATTTTCCAGGTATAATAAATTTTGAAATTTATAAACCAATTTCTCCAAACGCTTAGCTTGCTTTTCGATTTCAACAATATCATTATAAATGGAATCGCTTTCTTTTAAATCCTCTTTAATTAATGCACAATAGCCCGTTATCCCCGTTAATGGTTGATTTAATTCATGACCCATTGAACTCGCCAATTCGACTATAGATTGCAATCTTTCATTTTCCGCAATTTCAGTTTTCTGTATGGAATTTTCGAACGCAATGCTGCATTGAGATGCAACGATAGATATCAAAGAGGCCTCCTGCTCAGTAAACAAATCTTGATCATGACTGCGAACTCTTATGACACCAAAGACTTCATCTTTTACAACTATTGGGGTGACAATACTCGCTTCTGATAAGATTCGATTTTCGCTTAAACAACGTGCCTTATCTTTATTTAGGGAAAAGACTTTCTTTTGAACTAAATTAGTGTAAACGGTCTCTTTTCCACAAATAGCCAGACTAACAATTTCATCTTCCTCAGATTTAAGAATCCTTTTTTCAAGTTGGTTTTCATCGGTTCCCAAAACCCAATCTATTGTATCTGATTTTGCGTCATAAAAGCCGCCTTGTAAGGAATTGAATAAAATCACCTCATTTAATAATGTGGAAAACTTTCCGAAAACTTCAGAAAAATGGTCAAAGGATTCCAGAGATGTAAAAATTTGACTTAAGATCCGAAGGTGTTTGCTCAAACGATGAGTTTGATTTTTGACCAAAAGATTATCATTCAAATTTTGCATTGACTATCCAGGGACGATTAACTACGAAAAAATAAGTCCATTTTTTTGTTCTTAAATGGGGTTTCGTTCTTCAAATATCGGCAGAATTTGCCTTCTTCTAAAACTTCGTAGCCGGATTCTTCGTAGAGGTCGGTGGGTGTATACCGTACGCGAATTGAATCAGAAAACCGAGCCAAGACTACTTAGGTGAAAATCATTTTAAACAAAACCTGAAAAAAATCAACCTTGCTTAAGATCTTGAAAATGAATCCTTGACTAAAGCGTTAGTGTTTTAAATTGTTGATAATATTTCAGGATATAGGGAATATAATTACTGGTCTCCGACCAAAGAATGCCATCCGCTTTATTGTTGGCTATCCAGATGGCCGCCCTTTTTTCGCCGCCATTATACGCTGCCAAGCCGCCCTCTAAATCATACATATTTATGAAAGTCGAAAGCATCCGGCTGCCGATTCTGATATTGTAAATTGGGTTAAAGAGAATCTCCTCAGGTGACGTCCAGGTGATGCCTTCATAATAGGCAATCCACAATCCTAAAGCGGGCATGAGCTGCATCAATCCCATCGCGCCGGCTTCTGAAACAATTTCAGCCTCCCAAGTACTACCGCTTTCATGGGTAATGGTGGCGCAGATCAAATCAACATCGAGGTTTGTATATTTAACACTCATATTATAAATTTCGTCGGCGATTTCGTATTTCATACCGGAAGGCATGGTCTTGTTATATTTGTCGATAATTTTCATGATCTTTTGAATATTGTATTGGCGCACGCTATCGACATTCATTGCGGCCCGAATATCCAGTAGTGATTTTTCCAAAACAATCAACTTCGGATTTTCTTGAACTATATTCAGGCCAAAAAATTTATAGGAAAACAAGAAAACCATTGCTAAAATGAGTGCTAAAAAACCTCCCCTGATTATAATGTTTCTTAGATCGATTTTAGATTCTGTTGAATTGTTGACCATCAAATCTCTCCCTGCATTATCACTGTTTCGATAAAAGTTAAATCCGATGAGTTAGGGTGAAATATATTTAAGTTTACGCCAAAGTGTGGTTTTTGAGATGCCCAATTCTTTCGCTGTCCTTTTCTTATTGCCTTCCATCCGTTCCAGTGTTTCTAAAATTGCCATCTTTTGGACTTCCGCTAACTTCGTCTGTTTCGGGTTCGGTCCGGGTTCAAAATAAGTTTTTCGGTTCCAAATCTCGTCAGGTAAAAATTCGGGCATAATTTCATTCGCAGGATTTAAAGCGATCGCCCGTTCAATGATATTTTCAAGCTCTCTTACATTGCCGGGCCAATCATAATTTATTAAAATAGAAGACGCTCTTTTGGAAATGGATTTAGCCGCATGCCCATTTTTCTTGCGATATTTTGCAATAAAATGCTCGACTAAATATGGAATATCTTCTTTTCGTTCTCGAAGCGTTGGAATGGAGATTGGGATTACATTTATTCGATAGTACAAATCTTCTCTAAATTCACCTCGCTTCACTTTATCATCTAAAACTTGGTTGGTTGCGACAATGAGTCTGACGTCAACTTTTCTCATTACGCTTTCGCCAATTCTTCTTATTTCTCTATCCTGAAGAAACCTCAAAAGTTTCACTTGGGTAGATGGTGAGGTTTCCGCGATTTCATCAAGGAAAACTGTGCCGCCGGCCGCAACCTCTAATAAACCTTTATGTTCATGATCTGCGCTTGTGAATGCACCTTTCGCATGTCCAAAAAGCTCACTTTCCTGTAAATTTTCTGGTATTGCTCCGCAATTTATGGCAACAAATGGTTTGTCTTTCCCCGGACTTAAATCGTGAATGGCTCTTGCAATCAGCTCTTTTCCGGTTCCACTTTCGCCGTAAATTAAAATTGTACTATCTGTTGGGGCGACGCGTGAAACCAAAGACATGATAGCCAATATTTTATCCGACTTCCCAATTATCGGATCAAATTCCGGATGCTTTCGTAATTCAGACGAAATCTTTTTTATTTTCCGGCCGGAATTTCTTTTTTCAATAAACCTGGCCACAATCTTCAGTAATTCTTGATTGTCAAAAGGTTTTGTTATGTAATCGAAGGCGCCCAATTTGATTGCTTCAACGCCTTTAGAGATGGTGCCGAAAGCGGTAATTATGACAACTTCGGTGGCCGGCCACGATTTCTTTACTTGACGGAGCAACTCAATGCCGTTCATCCGAGCCATCTTGTAATCTGAGATAACCAGATCAAAATAGCGATGGCGCAACTTATCAAGCGCACTTTCGCCATCAGCAACGACCTCAACTGAATACCGGGATTTTTTTAATAAGGTCTGAATTGCTTTTCGAACTCGTTCATTGTCCTCTACAAGCAGAATTTCCAAAGAAGATAGACTCCCCATGACCCTCCCCGGTTATTTACATCATGAAAAAGCGATTCAAAATGTGTGGCTTAATTATTATTTTAGCTTGAAATATCATCAATCAAATTTCAAATTGTTCTTTATTTCTTCGATGGAGCCTTTAACCACTTTATTCAAACTCTGACTGATTGCCTTTACAATTTCGACGTGTTCCTTTTTCTCTATTATAGTCTTTTCAGAAAAAATCTTTTGCCAAACAATTTCAAAATCGGAATTTTGCAATTTAAATTCGATGGTAACCAGCCCATACCAGCTGCCTCCTTCATCCCATTCCTCAAATGCTTGAATTTCTCCATTAAGCGTATAATCATTTTTTATGGCGGACGGGATTCTAACGACATTCGCAAATAAACCACTTGCCTGAAACTGCTTTAAGACTTTTTCGGTAACAATCTTCTTTGGCGGGGCAACCCATCTTCGGTAGTGATAAAACTGAACCTGGTAGGGCGACTGCCGATAAACAATTCGATCTCCCTCATAAAGAACGTCCGCATCAAATTGCCTTATTCCAAGTGTTAAAGGAATTGCATGATTCCCGTTGCGTAAGTCCTCAATTCGATAATCGACACGATAATAAAAAGTCTGGGGCACGCTGCCGCAATTGGCAAGTAACCATAAAGCGAAAATGCATGCAGCTGTAATTTTAGTTTTTTTCATTCACCAACCTTTTAATTTTTAATTATTTAAGGCATTTTTCTTTCCGGGGGTGCTGCTTTTCTCACTAAGAGCCATGGACGTTCTTTGACGATTCGGGTAAATTCTGCCAAATTCTGAGAAGCAAATTGAAAATTTTCCATGATATCAACTATACTTGTCCCATTTGAAGAAATGACACCTTGAAATTCCCTTACTAAGTTTTGAATCTCAGTTATTAAAAGCCTGGCTTCTTCAGTCGTGGTTTCAACGTTCTCAAGTGATTTTTCAAGGCCACCCCTGGCTATCAATTCGTCTAAACTTTTGCTGGCTGCTACGAAGCGGTCGGTCAGAGTTTCCAAATTGGTTGATAATTTTACGAAACTTTTTCGGCCTTCATTTGAAAGTGAATCCATGTTCGCCATCATTGAAGAGAAATGCCGGCGGTTTTTATCCCCTAGCAGGGCGTTGAGCCCATCCATCATTTCCTGCAGTTGATCACTCACCTCAGAAAGCGGTTCGGCCATTTGCATAAAATTCAGCACTTCTTTGCTCCTCAAAACGCTGCCCGGTTCGAGAAGCGGAGCGCCCGGGGTACCGCTTGAAATTTCAATGTGCTGATCAGCCATAAGTCCGATGGAGGTAACAAAGGCTTCTGAGTCAATTCTAACTGGTGCTTTTTGGGTCACTTTTATTTTCAGGCCGATGCCGGACTTTTCGTTATCAGGCAAGGCAATTTCTGAAACCGTGCCGACATCCATGCCGCCATATTTTACCAAAGAGCCTCGATCAATACCGCCAATATAATTTAAGTAGATCTGGTATTCGTTGGTTTCCTCGCCAAAACTAATCCCAAAGATGGCGATTAAAAATATAATTAGAAAGGTTGCACCAAAAAAAATGGTTGCCCCGACTTTGACTTCATTCGCTTGAAAATCCATAGTGTACTCTAAGCCTCTCCAAATAATGAACTAACTTGTCTTTCCCTGTCTAATTCTTCATCATCCGGTTCTCTATTGAAAAACTGCCGCATTACCGGGTTATTTTTATTTTTTAATTCCTTGAGAGTCCCTACGGCCAAAATTTTACCTTCATGCATCATTGCAACTCGATCCGCAATTATTTCTACTGAAGCCAGCTCATGGGTCACGACAACAATGGTCATTTTGAAAGCTTTTTTCAGTTCAAGAATTAATCGATCCAGGCCGGCCGCAACAACCGGGTCCAGTCCTGCCGAAGGTTCATCGCAAAACAGGATATCCGGATCCATTGCCAGCGCTCTCGCCAATCCTGCACGTTTTTTCATCCCGCCGGACAGTTGTGAAGGTTTAAAGTTCTCGAATCCGGACAGGCCGACCAGGCCCAACTTCATGCTCGTCATGATGTTGATGGTGCTTTCCTCAAGCGGCGTATGTTCCCGCAGCGGAAGGGCAACATTATCCGCCACAGTCATCGAATTAAACAGCGCCGAAGATTGAAACAGCATACCGAGCTTTTTTAAAATCTCCGTTTTCTCATCTTCCTCCATCCAGGTAATATCTTTGCCTTTTAAAATAATTTGGCCGCTGGTCGGCCGGGAAAGACCGATGAGATGTCGAAGCAACGTACTCTTTCCACATCCGGATTTACCGAGAATAGCGATTGACTCGCCTTTATAAATTTCCAGGTCAATGCCATTCAACACGGTCCTGGCGCCATACTTTACCACCAAATTTTTTACCTTGATGATGGGTTCTTGCATTTTAAAAAGTCGCGTAAAACAGCCCGGTAAAAAATACGTCGGCGGCGATTATTAAAAAAATGGAGGTGACGACAGATTTGGTTGTAGATTTACCGACCCCTTCAGCGCCGCCCTCAACATTAAGCCCTTCATAGCAGCCGATTACGGCAATAATCAACGCAAAAAATCCACTCTTTACTAATCCGCCAAACACATCTTTGAAAGCAAGCGCAGAAACTGTTTGGTTAACATATCGAACGCTAGCGATATCCAGCGTTGCTATAGAAATAAAATATCCGCCGAGAATGCCGATGAAATCTGCTATAATTGTAAGACAGGGCAGCATGATAAGCATCGCCAAGGTTTTTGGAACGACTAAATAACTTATGGTATTTAGCCCCATGGTTTTCAACGCGTCAATTTCTTCCGACACTTTCATTGTGCCGATTTCTGCGGTAATTGCTGAACCGCTGCGCCCTGTAATAACAATTGCAGTCAAGAGCGGGGCCAGTTCCCGTGTTATTGAAACGGCTGTTAAATTCGCCACATAAATTATAGCTCCGAATTGCTTGAGCTGATAGGCTGATTGCATCGCAATGATGAGGCCAACAAAAAATGCAATTAAACAAACAATGGGCAAGGATTCATAACCCATCCTGACCATTTGTACAAAAGTGCTTTTCCATCTGATACTCTTTCCTTTATAAGGGGCTACAAAAATCCAGTAAAACGTATCAGAAACAAGACTGGAAATGCGGCTTAAATGTCCAAAAAATGAATTTGCACCACGTCCGATACTACCAAAAAATTTAATTACAATTTCCATTTATTCAAAAATTTTCCTTTGCATCTTCAATTGATTCATATATATCAAATACTTTGTCTAATCTACTAAGCACAAAGACGTTCTTAACCGCGTCTCGCAAATTTGCTAATTTCAGTTTGCCTTCATATTTGCCGACTTGCTGCAAAGCCTCCACCAGGGTCGCAACTCCGGAACTGTCCATGTATTTTACTTTTGCCAAATCTACAAGGATGGCTTTATTTTGAGCCTTGGTCATTTCCAGAAGTGCCTTGCGTAAAGCAGGTGACGAATACAGGTCTACCTCGCCATCAATTTCTATTATAGTAACAGAATCCTCGCTTTTGGTTTTTACGTCTAACATTATTTCTCCTTCTTCCCCGGAAAATACTTAACCATTGTGAGCTGATTCCCAACTTCAAAGGAATTGTCATAGTTAACTACATCCATTGTACTTTTTATGAGATGAACTCCCAGGCCACCTGGCCGTATTTCATTCAGGTCTCTTGACTTAATTGTTTTCGGATCCACTTTTTCGCCAAAATCCCGCAAGACAACTTCCAACCTATCTTCAAGGATTCTGAAATTGACAACGATCAATTCATTTTTTGCGCCGTTGTATGTATGCTTGATTATATTGGAAGCGGCTTCATCGACAGCGATTGTGACGGCGTTAGATTCTTCGTTGGAAAAGCCACAGATTTTACTTATATGGGAGATCCCGCTTCGAATTATTTTCAAAAATTGAGGATCACTCGGCAGTTTTATCTCAATTTCATTCAAAGAATCTCTCCCTAACAATGATTGGTGTTGACTGATAACTGCCTAACGATCCTGAAGTTAATTCCAGTGCATTGCCAGAACTGTGAGATCATCATGCTGGTCTGTCCCTTTGGCAAAAACTTGAACATCCTTTATTAAAGATTCTACAATCTCTTCAGCAGTTCCTTTGGATTTGGAGAGCAGTTCTAATGTTCGGTTTAAAGAATATTCTTCTCCGGCGCTGTTTTTCGCCTCAATAATTCCGTCCGTAATGGACACGAGAAAATCGCCTTTTTTTAATTGAACCGAGGTTTCTTCGAACTCCAACTCAGGAGCAATACCCAGAGGAATCGTTTTGGCGCCTGAAAGCAATTCAATTTTACGTTTAGAACTCATTTTAATATACGGGATGTGTCCGGCATTTGAGTACATAAACTTGCCGTCTTCAGAATTCAATATTCCATACTGCATCGTAACGAACATTCCCCGGCGGCTTCTCTCGACCAGCAATCTGTTCAGCGATTTGAAAACAGCCGAGGGCAACCTGGACCGCTGGGCATGTTGTCGAAAATCGCTAACCAGTCTGGCCATGTAAAGCGCCGCCGGCACGCCTTTTCCGGTCACGTCACCCACAGCAATCCCAAGTGTGTGGCTGTCAAATTGAATAAAATCGTAGAGGTCGCCTCCAACCATTGCGGCAGGCAAACTTTTGGCTGCAATTGAAAACTGTGAGTTTACCAAATCGGGAAGAATTTCCGGCATGAAACTTTCCTGAATTATCCTGGCCGATTCCAGCTCATGCTGCAGCCGCTGCTGCTCCATTTGCAGCTTGTGCATCCGAGTATTCTCGATTGCCATGGCCACCTGACGGCAAAAAGTAGAAAACAAATCCAAGTCGTCATTGTCAAAAGGCTTACCATCGAGGCGGTTGATTACCTCCGCAACGCCAATAACTTTATTTTTAACCATTAAAGGAGCTGCCAGAATAGATTTTGTCTGAAATCCAGTTGAGCTATCTGTCTTCGAGGAAAATCTCGAGTCGTCTGAAACGTCAGGGATAATTTGCGGTTTACCGTGCAAGGCCACCCAGCCGGCGATTCCCTCGCCGATCTTTAACTGTATTTTCTTGACTTGTTCCCCTACCTCCCCCAACGCAACGGTACATTCTAAACTGTCTCCTTCGTCATTGAGCAGCATCACGGAGCTGGCTGCCGCTTTCATAACGCTCTGGGCTTTTTCCATAACAAGTCTAATCAGCGCATCTAATTCGAGCGTGGAATTGATAATAATACTGGTTTCAATTAAGCTTGAGAGATCTGAAACTTTGGAACGCAGGTAGGCAAGTTCCTTTGATAAATCCTCTGAACCTTCGGGAGAGGATAAAATATTTCCCTGCTCATATTCTGCCATAGTGAAGCAATGTAAGTACATTTTTATTAATGTTTGAATTAAAAAAGATAGAACAAAACCACTAAAAATGCAAGCAAAAAAGCGAAACACTATTATTTACAGTTTTAAACATCCTGAGAAAACGGGTAAATTTAGGATAGAAGTTGACTCAAATGAAATGTACTAAATTCGACCAATGGTACGATTTTACACAGTTATTTTTTTGATTAAAGAAAATACGCAACCAAGTGCTAACGCGTGTAAATGCAATGGTATATCTAAGTCATTGCTTTATTGGCACATTTGTTGCGTAATTTTAAAATATTTATCTGATTTTTTCTTAGAAAACAACTCGAAAAACATCCAGAAATTAGTCGGTTAAGATGACTCCTTTAGACAATTCAATCCTTGATAACAAATACGAGATCGTTCATGAGATCAAAAGAGGTGGATTTGGAATCGTATATTTTGGTTTGGATAAGAGACTTAACAAGCCGATTGCGATTAAAAAAATTGTTCCCGACCTCGTGGGGGAAGAAAATTTCCTTGAGATGTTTCACGAGGAGGCGCTGAATGTAGCAAGGTTGAATCACAATAATATTGTCCATATTTACGATCTCAAAAAGACGGCTGACGGCCATCTCTACATAATAATGGAATATATTGATGGCTACGATTTAGAAAAAATCATTCGAGCGCTTAGAAAATCAGGGCAGAAAATGTCACCTTATTTAGCTGCCCATATCGTCGCTGAAATTTGCGTTGCACTAGACTATGCTAATCAGCGTTTGGACACGCTGACAAATAAACCTCTTAATTTAGTCCATCAAGATGTTTCTCCATCCAACATCATGGTCACACGCCATGGAGGCGTGAAGCTGATCGACTTTGGAATCTCCTCGGTCAAGCTCCATCAAAAGACGGAAAAGAAAAGCCCCAAATTGCGGGGAAAAATTCCCTACATGGCTCCGGAGCAATTGATCAGAGGAAACATTCCGGATCATCGCTCAGACTTATTTTCTTTGGGACTTGTTTTGTACGAAGTGTTATCCGGTCAGAGAATCTTCAATTCCCGGGAAGATGTTTATGCTTCCGGTAAAAATGCCAAGTTGTTTAAAAAAGCCATCAAAGACCCCTCGTTTCCCCGGCCCCTCGACAAAATCATTTCAAATGCTCTGGAACCCGACATTAGGCAACGATATCAAAGGGCGAACAAAATGCACTTTGATTTAGTCAATTACATTCGCTCTCGTAACGAGTCTGGGGAATTGGCGGATTATTTAATTGCTATGATTAATCAATATAGTAACTGGAGAAAAAACCTGCCAGCTACTCAAGTCGAACTCACCTCCGGGGAAAGCAGCACAGACAACTCAGCTATGAGCAAGTGGAATGATATTGAGATCAATGAAAAAACTGAGGTAAATACCGCCCCTCAGCAGAACTCTGTAAGCACTCCACAAGCCACAAATAAAACTATTTATACGACTGATCCCGTATTCAAAAGTGACGAATACATAGGAGCCGATATTGACGTCATCCGGGAATCTGTCAGAGATAATAAAAATAAGATTATTCAATACTGTTTTGGTTTTGTTCTCATTCTTTTCGTGTTCGGAATTTTAGATACAATCAACGGCTGGACCAGAGCCGGCGTTTGGATGCGCGATTTGTTCTTTTCGCCAACCCTGGAAATTACCACTATTCCCGTCATAGCTGAGTTTTACTTAGACGGCCGGAAAATAGCCGGGAAAAGTCCCATCGAAATCACCGATATTGCTCCCGGTGTCCACGAGCTCGAGATGGTGCGAGAGGGATTTAGACCCATTACGAAATCACTTTTTGTATCCCATGAAGGCGAAATCCGGATTCAAGGCGAAGGAAAAAATGGCAACCAAAACTATCAATTTAGATTCAGCGCTGAAGTTGAAATAAATTCAAATCCCCAGGGTGCCCAGGTTTATCTCAACGGGGTACTTCTAAACCAAAAAACGCCCTGCACAGCAATGTGGGAAGCAGGGACTCCTTTTGCACTCGAACTGGAACGCCCGGGATTTAATCGACTGACCGGTTTTTCAATGAACGGGATGAACGGTACGAAAGAGGCGAAAGACCACAGATTTTGGGAAGTAAAGGTATTAAAAGATGACGATGTTAAATATTCCGTAACCGGAATTTTCAAAAAAAGAATGGTTTTGGAAACGAGTCCGCAGGATGTTGAAATCTACGACCTAAAATCGAACCGCCGCCTCATACCGGAACATGGAAATACAATCCTACTTGCGCTAGGATCACACGCACTCGAATTCAGAAAAGCCAGTTTCATCTCCAAGAAGTTAGAACTAAATATAACCGAGGAATCAAGTAGTAAAATTACAGCAGCCCTGTCAAGGAACGTCCTGTTCACAGCAACAAACGCATCCGGTAACAACGCCGACATTGGCGCCGACTTAGTCAGTTTAAAAAACGGCACCCGCGAATTTCTAAAAAGTAGCAAGAAAACGCCTCTTAACCTGACACTGCCGGCCTACACTTATGAGGCAATTTTTGCAAAACCGGGCTATCAGAGCAGGCAGATCACCGTTGGGCCTAATAGTCGCAATGTTACAGCCAGAATGAACGTGGCCAAAGCCATCGTCGATGTTAAGGTTATCGATGCTCTATCAGGGCAGCCTATTTCAGGCGCTGATATTTATTATAACCCCGGGGACAATCTAAATGCTCCTCAATCTCCTTTTGCTAAAACAGATTTAAAAGGGAGGGGATTGGGGCAGCTTACATCCGGCAAATATCTTTTTACTGTGAATTACCGTGGGTTTCGTCCGCTGACGCGCAACTTACTTCTGCGAGCCGGCGAAACCTATGCGCTTGTTTTTAAAATCTATCCCTCTAATTAACCTTTTCGTATGTGATGCCAAAGCTTGTCATAAAAAAAGGGGACTTTGTTGTTAATAAATTATCCATCCCGGAAGATGTACTCGCGTTTACGATCGGTTCCGAACAGGGAAATGATATTACTATCCCTGACGAAAGCATTTCGTATTACCACCTCCAGTTCGAAAGACAAAACAATGAGTATTATATACGTGACTTGCAAAGTCAAAGTGGAACTTTTGTAAACGGCACTAGAATTAGCGGAAGGGCACTTCTAAATAGTAATGACCAGATTGGAATTGGGAATCACAAAATTACCTTTTTATTTTCAGAATCGCTTCCGGAATCTCCGGTATTTTTTGAAAAAAACAAATCGGATCAAACCACATCCGGTTCTCATTTTGAGGATAAAATCGCTGGCGTACCTTCGCTCACTCAATTAAACGCCTGGTTAAACGAAGCCCACGATAACGATAATGACGAAATTTTTAATGAAGACAGTGGAAATGGCAATTTAAAACCGGTCGATGCATTTGATGAAATTGAGCCGGAAAATTCTACCGATTTTTTTGACAACAATCAAGACGTCGAACCCGGGCCTTTAACAACTTTTATTACTACCGAAAGTGATCAGAATGAAAATCGTGACCTGAATATTGAAACGGAAACGTTACTTAAACCGGAGAAAACAGACGCAGGCGTCTTAGAATTAACGGAGCCTGTTGATGAAGTTGCTGAACCGCAAGAATCCGAGACTTCATTGCGGTACTATTTGTTAGGTATTTATGGGTATTACCTTGGTAAAAAGTTTAAACTTAGGAGTTCACGAACAAGAATAGGCCGAGACAGTCGGAAGAACCATATTGTTCTCAGAAGAAATTCCAAACGAAGGCGGGAACAAGGCGTATCACGCAGACACGCTACAATTATAAACAAAGGGAATAAGTATTATATTCGGGACGAGAAGAGCAAAAGTGGTCTCAGGGTGAATCAAAAAATAGTTGGGCCGTCTAAAAAGGTTTACCTCGATCCCGGTGATGAAATTGAATTTTTCACCGATAGAAGGAGTCATATATTTCGTTTTGTCATCCAGGGAGATTGGGATTTTTCTTCTCCTAAAAAAGCGGGCGACTGGCATATCAGAAACAGTAGGACAATTATTACGGTTCTTTCAGCCATCGTCATCTTAATCGCCGGGTTTCTACTTATTAATTCTTTTAGAACAATAAGCTATATGGACAAAAGTCCGGTTTCTCTAAACGCCAAGGAATCTTTCTGGGCACGCGGCTTTGATGACTCTGACCTCCCAAACCACAATCCCCTGGCCTTTTCAAGTTATCCGGCTATGGCGGATCTAAACGGAGATAATTTCATCGATGTAGTTTTTATCGATACTAACGGAATATTAAAGGCGATAAATGGCGCTTCAAAGCAACCCCTTTGGGTTAACCGAGAGTTTAAAATAAACTTCAACGAACGAATCACCCTGGAAGATTTAAATAACGACAACAACCCGGATGTGATTGTTCAATCCGAAGACTCACGAGTGAGGGTCATCTCGGGTGACAACGGTAGAGAGATTTTAAAAAGTCCGATATTAGAAAACCCGTTAACCGGAGCACCAATTGTCGGGGATTTTAACGGAGACGGCTTTAAAGATTTGGCTGTGACCTCAGGGAACAATTATGTTTATATCGGATTCTCAATCTCGACAAAACCAGATTGGAAAAGACTTGAAACCGAGGAGTCGATTAATTCATTTACCTCTGCTGAAGATGTCACCGGAGACAAAATTCACGATATTCTAATCGGAACGGAAACAGGCAAAGTTGTTATAATTGACGGTTCAATTCCTAAAATCTATGGTACCATCGACATAAATGAAGAGCTCAGCAAAGCTTTAGGCTCATTCAATATATTTACAAAAATTCGTTTTCCGGCCTCCTTTGCCGACTTGAATGGAGATAATACAAAGGACATTATCGTCGGCACAGAGCAAGGATATATCATTGCGCTAAATGGAAAGACGCTTGAAAGATTCTGGTGGGATAAAGCGGATGCAGAATCTCAAATCACAAAAGCCGGAGAACAAAGTATTTCCCTGGGTGATTTTGATGGCGACGGTCTTTTAGATGTGGCAAATATCACACAGGCTGGCAGGCTGCGTGTCATTTTGGGCAGAAACATGGGTAAGGATAGAAAGTTGGTTCTTTGGGAATACCCGAGTGAAGAGTCCGGCGAATTTATTGGACCAGTAGCCATTGCTGATTTTAACAAAAACGGCGTCATGGACATCGTCACAGCAGGACAGAATGGGTTTATTTATATTTTTGAAGGTTCCAGCGGCGAAATTTTATGGAGGAGCGCCGAAAATGGCGGGGATATAATCAGTCCTCCCCTTATCGGAGATCTTGATAACGATACTTACTTGGATATTTTGGTGCATAGAGCAGACGGAAATTTTTATAAAATATCTACCAACAGCCCCACGTTGGGCAACACTTTGTCCTGGGGACAAACATTTGGCAACAGTAGACACACAAGCGCTGCAACTCTTTATGAACCCAACGATTCAACCAGCAGCATACTCATCATTACTCTCACTTCTATAATTCTTTTAACAATTGGACTGAATCGGTTTTTGAGCAAAAAAAGAAACAATTTGAGCAAAAATCATCGAATGAGTATTTAACCTGAATTATTCACAAACCGCAGGCATCGGATTGATTGGAGTGAAGCGATGCGGTCTCCGAGACAGCGTATTTTGCGGAAAACGCTTGACTATTTTCCGAAACCAGCTAATGCCAAATCATCTTTAAGTTTTGTGGTTCCGCAATTTGTCAATTTTAAAGGAACAACTTATAAAAAAACAATGCTGAAAGCTTCCGCAAAGTCAGCCATTTTTTTGTATAGATACCTCTATGATTAAAGAAGCGAAACGCTAAAAAGCGCCAACAATGAAAAAAAACAAAAAAACACAAATCACGGCCGGTGCACACAGCGATGTCGGTAATTTGCGAGCTGCAAATGAGGACAGTTTTTATATTTCAGAGGATGAAAGCTTAATTATCGTGTGCGACGGTATGGGCGGCCAGGTTGCCGGAGGGCTGGCCAGCAAAATAGCGGTAGAAACGGTAAAGGACATCTATCTGAATGTTAAGCAAGACAAGATAGACAAACTTTTTCCCGACCTGGATGAATCGCTAACCGGCACCGCACGGCGGTTGGTGGCTGCAGTGAGATTAGCAAACCGAAGAATTTTCAAAACAGCCATTAAATTTCCAAAATTGCGTGGAATGGGGACAACGGTCGCTGCCATTACTTTTGACAGCAGCCTGGCTACTATGGTTCATGTCGGGGACAGCCGCATTTTGCGGTTGAGCGATAACAAAATACTGCAACTGACCGAAGATCACTCCTGGCTAAACGAGTTGATCGAAGACGATGAAATTGATGAAGAAGATATAGAGGCTTTTTCAAAGAAGAATGTTATCACCAGGGCATTGGGAAGCAGTCCGGCAATTAAAATAGACATCCATTGTGAAAAGTACAAAAAAGATGACATGTATATTTTAGCAACCGACGGCATGCACAACGCCATTCCTCAGGAAGAAATTAAAAAGCTCATTTACAAAAGTAAAAATGGCGTTTTAGAGAAAGTAGCTAAATTTTTAACCGAAAGCGCAAAAGCAATCGATGGTTCTGACAATATAACCGTCGCGCTCGCGAAAGTGACTAAAGATAGTTATAACAAAAAAGTTCTCGGCGCCTCTAAAACAATATTCGAGGAAGATGACAGAACCCGGGCAAACGAGAATAAATTTATCGCTGAAAGGTACGGCGAGCCCAAAATGGTATGGGGGAGATTTCAAATGTCGGTAAACACACCGCAAAGATTATTTATTGCATCTTTGGTTGTCTTTTTTTTAACGCTTGGGGTCTATTTTACACAAGTTCGTTCCTTCAGTAATCCGAAAACTCCTCCGGTTGAATCTAACCAAAATGAAAAATCCAGAAAGAATAAAATAAGCAACGTAGCTGCACAAACTCCACCGACCAGGCAGGCCGTCATCCCCAATTTAGCAATTCATCGTTCAAAAGTTAATGAAAATGCCGTAATGGCGTTTGTCTTTTTTAATAGTAAAAAAGATTTCGAGAACGCAAAGCTCGAGCAAAGAGGAACCTTATTAAATACATTCCAGCCATATTTGAATAAAGGTGAAGACGCGCAAGGAGAAAATTTGTCCATATTCCTTTTTGACGAATCTGGTAATGTTGTGCAAAAATCAAGTATCCAGCTTCCTGAGATTCAGGATGAATAAATTAACGATGTCATCGCTTAGGCCAGCATCCTTTTGCAAATAAAGAAAAAATGCTTCAGTTTGTATTATTGCCAATTTTAATAACAGCTCTTCTTGTGATTGCAGCTACCTGGATTTCCCCGGAGTACAAAATCAGGTATCTAATGTGGCGGGGGAACTACCACAAAGCAAGGAGAATAATAGAGCCTCTTCTGGCCGAAAATCCCGAGAGACTCAGTTTGTACCGTCATTTGGCGGAGATTTACTACTTCGACAATC
>JADFPY010000043.1 GCA_022562085.1 candidate division KSB1 bacterium
CTGACAACCAAGGATCTCGTGGAAATCAAAACTGGAAGCCGATTTGTTTGGCTGGGTCGAGTCGACCATGTGATCAACAGCGGGGGAGTGAAAGTGCAAGCTGAAAAGGTAGAAAGGGTCGTTGCAGAAGCTCTTTTTGAAATGAATCAGGAGAAAAATTCTAATCAGGAGTTTTTTGTCGGGCCCTTACCTGACAAAACTTATGGTCAGGTCGTAATAGTTGTTTTTGAAGACGTAAACCCTATTCAAATTGATGAGAAAAGACTCAGGGGTCTTCTTTCAAAAAATCTAACCAAGTATGAAATTCCAAAATCAATTTATTTTTTGAAGTCGTTTATCCGTACAAGTACTGGCAAAGTTGACAGAAAAGCCAATCTCGCAAAAATCATAGATGAGCTGGAGCCTTCCCGATAAATTTAAATTCTTTTTTAATGATTTTTATGGAAACATTTGTCCTGCAAAAGTAAGACGTGCAGCGCCATTTTGGCTACTGACTGTTATCGTAACAGTAACGTCGGCGGACGCTCCTTCAATTTTATCCGGATCGGAATTTGTCAGCACAAACGAAAACTGAGTTGCGCCTCTTGATTGTGTGTCGACAAGAGATACATTTGTATCACCGTCAACCCGGCCATTATTTGTTTGGACATTGATATTTGTGCCGGCGACTAATGGGTTACTGTTCTGGTCGCTGACGATAAAAGTGAATCTTTGGGAACTATTTGCTGTGAGGCTAAAAGTGGTAGGATTCAGATCGGTGAGTTGTGTTATCCCGGAAAATAGGACAATGGTGCTTTTCGTAATTGCATTTTGATTTTCATCAACTGTTTGTGCAGTGATTAGGGCAAACCCGCGCTCGTTCCTCGGGGGGGCTGCCCCCGAAACACCTTGCGGCTGGGGAGCGGCCGAAATTAAACTCACGGCAGCGATTCCCAATTGATTGGTTACGGCTGAACCTTCAATGATTCCGCCGGTGCTTTGAAATTGTACGGATGTACCTGGGGGCACCGGGTTGGAATATTTGTCGCCCACAAAAACGGTTATAGGATTTACCAGGCCGAAAATATTGTATCCGGCAAAATTGAGCCTTGCAGAGACTACGGAGAAGTGATTAATATCCGGCAGACCGCCATGAATCGATATGGGGACAGGCGCAGAAGCTATTGAAGTCCCGGCAACCTCAGCCACAATCTGCAGGGCTCCCGCTATGGTTCCGCTATTTACCGTCGTAAAAACTCTGCCATTGTTGTCGGTTAATGCCGTGTCGGGAGCAACAAACTCTCCGCCATTTGGACCCCCTTTAATTTGAAAACAAACCTTTACCTGATGATCCAGATCAACGGGAATGCCATTCGCATCTCTTACTTCGAAAGTAGCGTCGGAGGTTTCATTGGCGCCGGATCCTTTAACGAAGATATTGCTGGTTTGAATGTTTGTAAGCACAACATTGGAGGCAGGGCCGCTGCTGCCGGTAGGGCCATCGCCGCTTTTAGTTAAAACCGCATCGGGTATATTGGCAAGTTTTCCGTTTTGAATAACGATGGCTGTGTTAAAATCAAAAAAACCTGATTTTGAAAAAGAAAGTGAGACAACCCTGGCATTAGAATCCGGCAGTTGGATGGCTAAAGAATAGTCCCCGTTTTCATCCGTAAGAGCAGTTTCTACGAGAGAGTTTAATCCGACCAAAACGTCTTTTATCGGACGCAGGTTACCTTCCTCTACAACTTTCCCCTCTATAATTGCAGTGTCCGAAGGAACAAGAGGATTATTATTGCAACTTTGGTTAACAACCAATAAACCACAAAGTGCCAGTAATTTGAAAAATGCCACAGGGGCAAAGCGCTTCTTCATTTATAAATCCTATATTGAATGAAAAATAATGCGAACGACTGGAATTATTCGAGTTTTATAGGTTTAAGTACACACTAAGTTTTTTAGTTGCAGAAGAATAAAGAGGGTCTATTTTTGTTGAGGAAAACTTTTCCAAAGCCAACAAAAGCTCGTCCGCCGAGCCATATCTATCTTTCGGATCTTTGGCCAATGATTTGACAATAAGGTTTATCAGTTCTTTTGGCAGGTCGTCTCGCAGCTCATTAAGTGGTTCTTAACTTCTAGTATTTACAATTAATTAAACCCTCTATGTTTATGTTTTTTGGGGGATAGTCACAAACTCTCAATTTTTGACCCTCATATTCATGTCGGAGAGGATCGAGATGGTGGTAGATTGTGGGGAATGAAAAATATATTTGCGAAACCGACCCAATTTTGGTGAGTAAAAGCTTGACTTTTTTGTTAATTTTTAATATTTTTTAATAAATTGGGGGCTTGAATACTCAATTGCTTTGTCTCCGTTGTCAACCAACTGCGGGCGAGAATGTCTCAGGCCTGTTTTATTACGATTTTTTTTGAATCTTATGACGCAATATCTTCCCTTCTCGATTTTTGTCCGACCTTGGCAGCGGAGCAAGAGAGATTTTAAGCCCGTTCAGCATATCTTAAAATGCGAATTTTAGAAAGCAGGTTTTTTTACCCATTGTTCAGGTAAAGAGCAAGCATACAGCGCTTTTTCAAAAGAGCGAATTTAGCATCAAATGAACTGATTGAACAAACCTATCCCAGCACAGAATCCTGAAAAAAAGATGGCTGAAGACATCATTCGTGTGGCTATTCTTCGATAGATTGCGAATTAGACCGACAGGTTTGCTTGAAGCTTTTGCTTGCTAACAGATAATACCGCAATAGCAGAACCCCAAAGCGGGATTCAAGGACGAGGCTAAAGCTTCTGCTTCCATCCGATAATAATCAACATTCACGAAACAGCAAGTTACAGTCTATTTGGCCTTGGAATATGGACATGGAGTGGGCAACTAATCCCGTTGGTAAGAAGAACTATATATGAGAAGTTCTCCGGATTGCTCTGCAATTCGCGAGGTATAAATGCAGCAGGTCAAGGTGGAACTTGACACTTTTAATACTTTTTTAATAATTCATAACTTATCTTAGAGGCGCATTATGTCAATTTTTTTTTTAAAGATTCAAAAAATGCGGTGTCTTCTATTAATTGCGATTCTGTTGGTTGCGTTTTCCATTATGTTAGTAAATCAGGTCTTTGCACAGCAGAAAGCCGAAGAAGAACACCAGGCGCTTCTTTTGGAAAATAGATTTCCTTCTGCCACGACCTGTAGGCCCTGTCATCCGGATCATTATCGTGAGTGGTCAGTGTCTGCGCACGCTTACGCCCAGATGAGTCCGGTGTTTAATGCCATGCATGGCACTATTTTAAAACAGACAAATGGTACAAATGGTGATTTTTGCATTCGCTGCCATACTCCGGTGGGCATGAATCTAAAAGAACCGGAATTTATGTCTAATATTGATCGGCACCCCACTTCGCGAGAAGGGGTAACCTGTATCGCATGTCATCGCCTGAAGAATGCTTATGGGAAAGTAAGCGGTAGATTAGCCATTGTTGAAGGTGATATTTTTGATCCGGTTTATGGCCCTACAGGTGATCGAGAGCTCAAAAGAGTAATCGAAAGCGGCGAGTACAATGTTAATACCGAAAGGGGTAAAGCAGGACGTGCCATTCATACCGGCGCAATCAAATTAGATCAAATGAGAACGTCGGCTTTCTGTGCAACTTGCCATGACGTCAACCTGGTGAATGGGTTTCGGCTTGAAGAAGCTTTTAGTGACTACAAGACTTCAGCTGCGAGCAAGAAGGGCGTTACCTGCCAGGACTGCCACATGGGGAAGGAGCCTGGTAAAGCTTCTGGCTACGATATTGCCCCTGCTGCAATCGTAGGGGGCAAGCCTACCAAACCGCGCAGGATAACGAACCATATGTTTGCGGGCCCGGATTACTCGGTAATCCACCCGGGAATTTTTCCTCACAATTCAGATGCCGCCGACATAGCAACCATTCGCGAGTGGTTGACCTATGACTACAAAGCTGGTTGGGGCACTGAAGAATTTGAAGACAATATTCCGGAGGGGTACAAATTTCCACCGCGCTGGACCTCTGCGGATGACCGCTATGACGCTCGCGATATCCTTGCAGCGAACTTCAAATTGCTAAGGGAAATTGAAGTACAACGCAAACAAGTTCTGCAAGCCGGTTATCAACTTGGCGATGTGGTGGTTGATCGCGCGGGCGAGGAGGGCATAAGCTTTAAAGTTCAGGTGCGCAACGGCACTGACGGTCACAGCGTGCCAACCGGCTTTGATGCTGAGCGTCTGGTATTCCTGCGAGTAACCGTCACTGATAGCGAAGGCAAAGAGGTCTTTAAATCCGGTGATTTGGATCCCAACGGCGACGTGCGAGATTCTCACTCGCTCTATGTTCACAATGGTGAATTACCGCCGGATAAATATTTGTTTAGCCTGCAATCAAGATTTGTCGTGAGAATGGTGCGTGGCGGGGAACGCGAACAAGTACTGGCCGTGAATTATTCTCCCAGTCCACTGCCCTTTTTACGTCCTTCGACATTATCAACGGTTTTACTGGGTCGCCCGGTAGGCGTACGTAAGCACAGACAAGTTCTCCCCCCTTTTGCGAGTAAGTGGCCTAATTATAAGGTGAAACGTTCCGAGCTGGTAGGCAGCAAAGGCCCCTATAATGCAAATATAAAGTTAATTGTCGGCATGGTACCCATCAACCTAATTAATGAAATTAAAGACGTTGGATTTGATTACGGCATGTCGGCCCGTGAAGTGGCAGAAGGGGTGCTTGCCGGCCATTTGGTGTTGTGGGAACGTGATGTAATTTTAAAACCAGGGAAATTCACAGCAAATTCTTCAGAGAATATTAAGTCAGGAGGGGAGTGATAGCTTATGGGGTTAGAAATTATTTTTTCAATAACAAACCTTCGAAGTTTGTTGACTAGTGTTCTTTTGGCTCTGGCGTTCACTGTTAATATACTCCCCGTTTTGGCCCAAGAGTCGGAAGTTGAAAAGAAAACAAAACCAGAAACGGAAAAAGCAGCGAAGGAGGAGAACACTAAAAAATGGGGAGATGAAAAAAAACATGGAGGCAAGCATGGTAGCCGTCTAACCGATGAGTACATTCCACTACAACTCGAAGGATTTCCAGAACGACCCAGACCCATCTTAGAAATCGGACAAAATTTTCTCGGAACCGGTACATTGGCTCAAGGGATAAAACTTCCTACGGGAGCCGTTTGGCAGCCCTATTTCATGTTGTTTGGTACGCTGAGGTCTGGATTGCAATCATTTAATGACGGTGAAGATCAATTCTCTGAATGGGCCAACCGATTTGACTTATTTGGTAATCTATATTTAACTTTTACTGAGCGTATTTTGGTGGGATTCCGCCCTTTAGATAAAGACGGTCGATTTACCGGCGCTTTACTTCAGGGTCCCGCAGGAATCGACAAGGACTTCCGGGAGGAATTCAACTTGGAATTAACCTCCCTTTTCTTTGAAGGCGATTTTGGTGAGATTTTTCCAAACCTGGATAAAGAGGATGGACATGGATTTGATTACGGTTTTTCTGTCGGCAGACAACCGATTAGCTTTCAGGAAGGCATGTTGATTAACGATAACATTGATGCGATAGGTCTTACCAAGACCAATTGGAAATTCCCGTCTTCTGCAGTCAATTTTCGCTGGACCACCCTCTACGGATGGAATGAACTTAATCGAAGAAATTTACCTGATGATAATGGCTGGCTTCTTGGATTATTAACCGAAACTGATTTTCGCCCCAGCACCGTGGCCGTTGATATTATTTATGTCAATGGCAATGATTTTACCGGTAATGGTATCTACGCTGGCGTGAGTGCAGTACAGCGAATGGGAAAGTACAACACGTCTTTTCGAGTCCTCAGCTCCTTTCCACTTGGCGATGAAACCGCTCACAATAGCCAGGGTACCCTCCTGTTTAGTGAGATTTCGTGGACTCCACATGGCACTCACAATTTGGTTTACATCAATGGATTTCTAGGAATCAAAAATTTTAGGTCTGCTTCCCGCGGTCCCGCAACCGGGGGGCCTTTAGGACGAACTGGCATACTATTCGAAAGCTCTGGCTTAGGACAATTCGGGGGTGGCACAACATTAAGAAATACGGCTGACGAGGTGGTCGGCGGAGCTTTAGGCTATCAAATGTTTTTCGCTCATACTCGACAGCAGCTTATTCTTGAACTGGGTGGCCGATACGCTGACAACAGTTTTGACCAGAGAGCAATTGCTGGTGGGGCTCGATATCAGATGGCGCTGGGTCGAAGGTTTGTTATCGTTCTTGATGGCGCCGCCTTGTATGAGTTCGAGCCAGCAAACGACGTACGATTCGGTGGGCGCTTCGAGCTTTTGCTTAGATTGTAAGCCTTTAGTAAAATCTGAATGATTCCAATTCTGGGTAATTTTATTGAACATGTTTTTTAATTTACAACAGATCTTTTTCGCATTTACTTGCAGTATCATCTTAATTAATGGAGCATCTCTGACTCTTGCACAGGAAGCTTTGCTTCAGGAATACGTATGGTATGATCCTGAAAAAATTGTGACGGCAGAGCCGTGCGGAGAGTGCCACCAATCCGAATATCAGGTTTGGGAAAAAACAACCCATGCAACTGGCTATAAAACACTGCATCGCAAGAAGGCAGCCGAACGCATCAAAAAAAACATGGGCTTTAAGCTTATCAAACGCGAAAGTCTGTGCTTAAAATGTCACTATCTAGCTGGAATTAAAAAAGGTCAACTCAGGGCTATTTCGGGCGTTTCTTGCGAGTCCTGTCATGGAGCAGCACGAGACTGGAGCAATGTTCATAATGATTACGGGAAGGGATTTAATTACCAAACTGAGACCGCTGAGCACAAGGAACAGCGCGTCGCGGAAAGCAAAGCGAAAGGCATGTTTCGCCCCAGCGAACTTTATGAGGTGGTGGCAAACTGTTTCCAGTGCCACACGGTACCCCATGAAAAGTTGGTGAATGTCGGTGGGCATACAACGGGCTCT
Organism: candidate division KSB1 bacterium; assembly: GCA_022562085.1. Classification (NCBI taxonomy): domain Bacteria; kingdom Pseudomonadati; species Candidatus Zhuqueibacterota bacterium. The sequence goes on from JADFPY010000043.1 coordinate 6,980, forward strand.
ACCGATTTCGAATTTTTAACAAGATTAGACGAAATTCGACACAACTTTTTAGAAGCGCAATTTGATCCAACTCGTACAGAGAACGCCGAACGGTCCCAAGAGAGAAAACGAGTCATGTATGTGGTTGGCGGGGCAGTGGACTTGGAATATAGTTTGCGTGCTGTAGCTTTAGCTAAAGAAAAAGGTAGCTACATCAGAGCCATGCAGAGACGGGTTAGAAGTGCTGTCATTGAACTTAAAGCGATTGCCAATAAAGTGCCTCTTCCGGAAGTAAAGCAAATGCTCACTTTAGTTGGACAAGTGAATATTAAACCTAATAATGAAGCTTCTCTATTAAACACTGCTGAAAAAATCAGCGAAGCCACCCAGAAATTTATTAAAAATAATGATGGCACCCAGCTTGCCAGTATCGACGGATTAATATTAGGCACCGAGGAAGCAATTGTGGAAGCCCCTCCTGCAAGATCAGAGGGTGAAGTAAAAGTAGCCGAAACGAGTGACACACCAAAACCCGCAGATGTCGTAAAGCCTGGGGAGCAGGTAAAGAAAGCCCAGCCAGTTTATGCCGAAAAACAGTTCATCAGACCGCGTTCGAAACATAAGACAATTGGTCCGAGTTGTGATTGTCACACAGAGCAAAACAAATGGTGGGGAACCGATAGACACTTCTCTGCTATTGACCCCTTTGCGAATAAATCTCAAAAAAATGTACAAATCGCCAGGCTCTATGGTCTAAGCATCTCAGAGATGACGAAAGGGAATCGCCTGTGTATGGATTGCCATGGCACCGTGATCACAGGAGAGGAATCGGAAGATGTTTTCGACGGGGTGAGTTGTGAAAGTTGTCATGGCCCGGCGAGCGATTACAAAAGACCACATTCCGCCGAGAATCCGCCTAATGGATATTCTGCCGGGAAGGACTTTGGCATGGCTCTTTTGGAGAACCTGACCGCTCGAGCCGAAGCCTGTGCCCAATGCCACTATATCACTGACCCAAGATTGATTTCAACGGGTCACCCAACGGGCGCAAATTTCGACTTTGTGCGAGGCAACAAAAAAATTAATCACTGGAAGCAACCAGTTGCTTCAACTTCAAAATTACGAAGCGCATATAATAAAGTAAAGCAAAAAAGAGGGGCAATCCCCCGGGTTACTCTCGCTTCTCTTAGCAAACCAAACTCCGGCGCAGCAGCAACCGATACAGAAATCACGAACCGACGAACCAAGTCTCTTGCCCCCAACCCTCCTGCGATTCGGCCCGTAGATTTTCAAACATCATCTCCTGGACGTCAGCACATCGAACTGCCTCCGTTTCCCGATATTGACGACAATACTTCGGTTGAAGAAATCATTCTAATACTCAAGGCACGGTTAGAACTATTGTATAAAAAGATTGGACAAAGCAAATGAATGAGCCCAAAATACCCATTTCAAAAACGCAATTCAGACGGATCGAACAGTACAAAGATCGCTGGAGTTCTTGCGGCTCTAATACGGGTATTTTGGAAATTTCCGAGACGTTATCGCCGAAAGAATTACAAAAGTATGGCATCTTCCAGGATTATGATGAAACCTTTCTTAAAAAAATAAGTGCTGATATCGCCATTGCAAAATGGCAAAAGGATTCCACCTTGTTTGAAGAAGGCTCTTATATCAATCTGGCTTTTTTTATAGCTCAAGGCAAAGTCGAAATCTATCTAGACAAACCTGGTGTTGACACTCAATTAAGCCAGCCAATTTTTGATGCTCACCGACCTGGCATGTTTGAAATTGCTGAATCACGAAAAGACAAACCAGAGCAAAAATCAACTCAAGAAACGATTTATCAAACTCAAATTAGAAAGCAAGATACTAACAAAACTATCTTTTTATCCGTTATGGATTTTAATTTACCAGTTGGCAATAAGTTAGAACTAGGTGCTGGAGAAATATTCGGTGAGATTGGCGCTTTGAGCGGTTGGCCACAATCTGTAACAGTTCGAACCACAACCGATTGTGAACTCGTTCAAATTAGAGTGCCAGCACTACGATTGATGAAACGAAAGTCAAAAGCTTTGAAAGAACGAATTGACACTCTTTATAGGAAGAGAGCTCTATTTTCCCAGCTTAAAGGGACGCCTTTATTTCAATCATGTGATGACAAATTTATTGATTCTATCACGAAAAAAGTAGAATTGATTTCTTGTGAGCCGGACGAAACCATCAGCAACGAAGGCGAGCCAGCAGACGCCCTTTATCTAGTTCGTTCTGGTTTTGTAAAACTTTCTCAGAAATTAGGTGAGGATCAAATTGTCTTTTCGTATCTCTCAAAAGGCATGATCATAGGGGAGGTTGGTCTGTTAATAGAAGGCATGGATACCTGGCAATACACAGTCTCCTCCGTCGAATATTCCGAGATTGTCAAAATATCTCGGAAAGATTTTGAGGAAATTATTAAAAACTATCCGGAAATTGAAAAGATACTCTGGGAGTCGCTGGGTGCACGCATTAAGGAAGCGGGTTACGTAAAAAAGAATATTGACCAATCTGAATTTATCGATACGGCTTTGAGTGGAGGCCTAGTGCAGGGAAACAGTATATTAGTCATTGACCTAAATGTCTGTACGCGCTGTGATGACTGCGTTCGGGCCTGCTCTGAAACTCATGGTGGATTGCCAAGATTTATCCGCGAAGGCGATAAAGTCGAAAACTTTCTGATTACCAGAGCGTGCTACCATTGCCGTGACCCCGTTTGCTTAATAGGTTGTCCTACGGGAGCAATTCACCGCACCAATGTTGGAGATGTCGTCGCAATTGACGAGCGGCTTTGTATCGGCTGCCAGTCCTGTGCAAAAAATTGTCCCTACGATGCGATTACCATGTATCAAACGGGTGAGGTTTGGCCTGATAATATGATCCCGCAAGGTCTACGAGGACAAGATCGTCTGCTTGCAACGAAATGCGATTTGTGTTACCAATCTGAAACTGGGCCAGCTTGTGTAAATAATTGTCCGCATGGCTGCGCTTTTAGAATAGGTAGCCTCGATGAATTTCAGAAATTATTATCAAATACTTAAACGGGGCTTTCCAAAAAGTCTATTTCACTTCATCCTAAGCCCCGATATTCATTTATATTTATTTTGGAAAGTCGGGAAGGACTGCTGAAGTCATTAAAGTACAAAATGTTTCAACGGCGTTTATCCTGAGCTTGTCGAAGGGCTCAACATGAAGGTGAAAGAAAAAATACCGACTTTTTGGATAGCCCCGTTTCTGATGAAAAAGTGGGTCCAATCTCCCAACTGGTTTTGGGCATTTGCGGTCTGTAGCGCTATCTGTATCCTGACTTATTTATTAAATCTGACGGTTTCTGAAGTTCAGCCCTATAGTACTTGGGGCTTAGTTTACGGTACTCTAGCAACGGGGTTGGTGATTTGTGTTGCTTTATATGGGGTGCGAAGAAGAATCATCAAATTTACTAAAAAATATGGTGCTGGCAGGTCCCGAACCTGGGTTCAGTTTCATGTTTATGCAGGGACTCTATTTTTACTGCTCGTGTTCATGCACAGCGGCTTTCGAGTACCAACAGGAGCTCTTACCTGGTGGTTGTGGTTTTTAAGTCTCTGGGTAACACTTAGTGGTTTTTTGGGGGTCATTCTCCAAAAATGGATCCCCAAAATACTGACTTCAGGGCTCTCCATCGAAGTACATTACGATCGGATTCCGGACCTCATCCATGAAATTAAAGAAAGAGCGGAAAAGCTCATCAAAACTTGCGACGACCCTATCCGCGACTTTTATCGAAAAAATTTAGCCGTATCTCTTGCTGGGCCACAAGCACGCTTGATTTACTATATTGATATCACTGGTGGAATTCAGTCTCAAACGAAGAAGTTCAACTACCTAAACAGATTTCTTCCCGTAGAAGAAAAAGACAAATTACATGAATTGGAAATCATGTACAAAACTAAGCTGGAAATAGACGCACATTATACTTTGCAAAAAGCGTTACGGTGGTGGCTCTATTTGCATCTACCAATTTCGATTGCAGTATTCGTTTTGGTTGGATTACATCTGTTTACCGTGCTTTACTACTAAACCAAGTTATCGTATAATTTAGGGATCGATAAGCTGCCCCATGAGGAAAAAAGGCACATTTAGTCATCTAAAACTTTCAGTCGCAAAGGATTATCTGATCCCCTTTTCTAGAAGGTGGATGATTTATCTGGGCGGCATGGTAGCCCTTGTTTTTCTCGGTTTTGCTTTATTAAATGTCTTTTTGCAAAGAAGTAGTTTTATCTCTAACGGTCCGCTCTCATCTAACCATGCCAATTTTGAAGGCGACTGCTCTGCGTGTCACACAAAATTTTCCTCGGTAACCAATGAAAAATGTTCTGTTTGTCATGAAAAATATGGGGATAAACTAGGGGTTTACACTTTTGCAGCTCATTACGTTTATCGTTCTGATGATTTCCGCAGACTCGTTCCATCCGAAAATGAAAACTCTTGCTTTGCTTGTCACCAGGAACATTTGGGGCGAGAAGTGGCTATTACCAATGTGCCAGACTCCCGGTGCCTTGTTTGCCATAAATTTGGTTCCTTTGAGGATAAACACCCGCAGTTTGAATTTGCTCGTAGACAAATTCCCGATAACGCCAATTTAAAATTCCCCCATATTCACCATGTAAGAGAGGTGCAAAAACGAGAAAACTTGTTAGATATTGAAAAAACATGCCTTTATTGTCACAATCCAGATGCCGATGGCAAAAACTTTCAACCTATTAGCTTTGAACGTCATTGTGATGCCTGTCACTTAACAACGAGTACTGCTACGCCCTGGCTAAAGATAAAAGCATCACAGAATTCTAAGGCCCCTGGCGTTGAAACATTGCAAAGCATGAGACAACAGCAAAGACCTGGTCTAAGATGGGCATTTTATACCCATGTCAATGAATTCAATCAACGCGGCGACAGAATCAGAAAGTCACCTATATACCACATGGATCCATGGATTTTGGAAAATTTAAACTCTTTACGACGTCAGCTTTATCCTAATTCAGGTTTGGTTGAGTTGTTAAGATCTTCGGGGGATGTACCGGCGCAGGATGTCAGACAATTATATCGGGAGGCGATTCAAACACTCAAGGAATATGCCGATGGATTGCGCGCTCGTCCCGAATCGGTTGTCCAGAACGACTTAGCACAAATTAATCGATTCTTGCAAGTCGTTGAAAAGCAACTCAGAGATCCCTACACTCCGCTTGATGACACAAAGTTTTTGTTAAGCACTTTAGAAGAAAATCCGAAATTTACCAAAGTGCAAATCGAGGAATTTAATGAATTTATAAATAAATTAACTGAACCTTGCCAGAAGTGCCACATAGTCTCTAACGCCACAATTTTACGCGTACAAACTGATCAGCGTGTTTTCCACCGCGCTGAATTTAATCACCGAGTACATATCTTGCAAAGAAGATGTTTAGACTGCCATACTCAAATTCCAATTCTCGAAAATATCGCTAATTCCGCTAATATCGATCACGCCATTGATAACGCGGCCATTCAAAATATTCCAACCATTGAAACTTGCAAAGATTGCCATCAGACAAAGGTGACCTCGAACCGCTGTAATACCTGCCATTATTTTCATCCAAATAAGAGCCAACGTTCTAATTTGTTGTTGTATTTAGATTAGAGAAGCTAAAAATGCAAGCAAAGATGTTTTGTAAGACCGGCCAATTAGCTGGCGCAAAGTTTGAGATCAAAGAGGAAGCTACCATTGGTTCCAAATCAGAAAATACCATCAGGCTCCATCCGAAAATTATTTCTGGTAATCACGCCAGAATTTACTATGATGAGAATGAAAAATGTTATTTTTTAGAGGATTTAGGCAGTGGCAACGGAACACAATTAGACGGCGTGACAATTACTGAAAAGGAAAAATTAACCAATTTGCATGTCATTACGTTTGCAGATTCGTTTGATTTTATATTTCAGATGATTGACGATGGCAGCAAACAAGAAGCTAAAGAGGAAAAACAAACAAAAGAAATGTACAAAACGATCCTTGAAAAAGATCAGGCCATGCCTTTTCCTGCAAATCTTGCTGACGTAGAAGCTAAAACACCAGCGGAAGACTCAGAAGCCGCACCGAAGCCAGACATTCAAAAAACGATTGTGGAGGGAGAATTTGCTCAAGTACCGGCCATCCCACTTGAAAGAGAGGAACCAAAGGAAGCAGGGGTAAATTTTCTTTTAAACATTGTAAGTCTTGACAAAACATTTGAATTGAAAAGTGGTGAAAATGTAATTGGTCGAGCCCTAGAGTGTGATATCTTTATCGACGACGCCTCTGTTTCTCGGTTCCATGCCATATTGACGATAAAATCAGGAAAGGTTTGGTTGAAAGATCTAAAAAGTAAGAATCATACTTTTATCAATGATAATAAAGTTAAAAAAGAAATTGAAGTAGAAACAAATACAAACATTGTCTTTGGAAAAGTTGAAGTTCAGCTTATTTCTAAAAATAGTTAATCCGTAATGCACACATTAAACTTTGGAACTACAAAATTTTCTTGACATTCTTACTAGTCATGTTTAAATAAATTGATACATTCACGCTGCTCAGATTTCTCAAGAAATCAAGAAACTTGAATAAAAGTTCGCATGAAAAATCCATTCATTGCCGGCAACTGGGTTCGAGGAGAAAATTTCTTTGGCCGCCGGAATCTCATTAAGGAATATTATAAGGCTCGTGTGGAGAGATTACCTTCACTGGCGCTTCTTCAGGGATTAAGTTGGCTGGTGTGCGTTCCACCAATGGCATAAATATCAAACTTACCTTTGCAAGGATTTAAAATGACCTCTTCTCGTGAAATCTCACCAGATGGTAGTCTTATATTAAAGAAAGCCGTCAAGTTGCCTGAAATTCTCGACATGCTGATTGTCGGGGGCGGACCCGGGGGGACAGCGGCCGTCTTTCGAGCAAAGGAATTGGGCCTGTCTGCTTTGGTTATTGATTTTGATGATCTCATGAAGCGAATTCGAGATTACGCGAAGGATAAACTCATCTTACCGGATTTTGGCGGCGGCGATAAAATGAAATTTCCCAAGGGCGATAAATTGTTTTCGTTATTACATTTTTCTCCGATCGATAAAGACGATATGTGTGCACTCTGGAAAAAATTTTACTACGAAAACAACATTCCGGCACACATCGGTATTGAGCTCACCTGTTTACAGCGTCGAGCTGATGGCGTCTGGGAGGTGAAAGCCTGGAATCACAAAACAAAATCCGAACAGGGATATTTAGCCAGACATGTTGTCATTTCTATCGGACGCGGAGTGCCTCGACGTTTTGATATTCCCGGCAATTTAGACGGCATTGCCTACCGACTGGATGATGCAGAGACTTACGTCAATGCCCCGGCATGTGTCATCGGCGGCGGTACGTCAGCGGCAGAAGCCGTGATAGCAATCTCAAATGCCAAAGCGAAGGCAAACGATCCAACCGCTATTTATTGGTCCTACCGTGGCGACAGTATGCCAAAGATTTCCAAGGGGTTGGCAGACGTTTTTTTCGAGGCTTATGTTGGGAACGGCAATATTCGCTACTATCCCAAAAGCGAGCCGGCAGCCGTCGTCGTCGCTGAAGACCGCAAAGAGTATCTTTCGATTCGTATTGACCGCAAACGCATTGATGGTCGGCCAAATGAGTGTGCTTATTTGGAATTTCCCAAGGAAAATTGTATCACTTGTATTGGAGAAGATATTCCAGAAGCTTTTCTGAACTCCTTAGGAATTTACATGGCCATCGGTGGAGCAAACAACAAAAAGCGCATGGTGGTCAGCCCTTTTTTAGAAACACAACAACCCAACATCTATCTTGCGGGGGCCATTTTAGCACCGGCCTATTTCGTAGCGGAAGATTTTGATGCGGATCCGGCAACTTTCCAGGAATTTAAGCATCGTGACAATATTAAATCGGCTTTAATTGACGGTGTCTATGTAGCTGAAGTCATTTCACAAAGATTAGCCGGCAAAAAAGACATCCACGTGGAGCTGGAGTTCGTGGAGGATGGCAAAAAGGAAGTAAAGGAAGTAAAGGAAGTAAAGGAAACCATCCAGAAGACATCAAGCGCGGTCGATAGCGAAGGTCCCCCGTCAAAAGTGATTTCAGCCGAGCGCATCGTTGAAGAACACCGAGCTTTTATCATCCGAATTTTGCCTGGTGACGTCCAGGAAAACGAATACGCGATTAAGAAGAATGCCGTAACCACTATCGGTAGAGAAGGGAGCGATATAAACTTCCCTGAGGACACTACTTTATCAGAAAAGCATGCTTCCATATCACACGGCCCCGATGGTTATTTTCTGCGGGATGATGGCAGCGTTACGGGTGTTTATTTAAGAGCCATAGAAGCACGCCCGCTTGAGGTTCAGCCTGGCCATCTGGTGCGTGCCGGCAGACAGTTTTTACTATTGGGTAAAACCAATGGCACCTATGAATTTATTCATTATGACCAGACCGGTAAAGAATTAAAACGCTACCAGGTGCCCAGGAAAACCATGGTTTTAGGTCGCGATGCTCCGGATATTATCCTCGACAGCCAGGACATGACTTTATCTCGCCGTCATTTAGCCATCTCTTTGAAAGAAAATAAAGTTTTTATCAAAGATTTAAAAAGTGTTAATGGCACTTTTGTCAAAGTAAAAAATGCAGTTAAACTTGAACATGGCGATCGATTCAGGGTTGGTCAGCAGATTCTTGTTTTTTCATTAAAAGAAGATGCTGTGGTCGATAGCGGTCATTTTACTTCAAAGTCGGTGGTCGCGCCTACTCAAGTGGAACCGCCTCCGACGAGCAAGGCCGAGCAGCGGGAGGCAGTCCAGGCCGGTGAGTTAATTGTTACGTTTAAGAATTTTGATAAAACCTTGCCAATCAAGTCAGGGCAGACAGTCTGTGAAGTGGCAGAGGAATATGGGATAAAAATTAATGCAGAATGTCACGCGGGTATCTGCGGCAGCGACCCTCTTCGTATCATTTCAGGTAAGGAAAATCTAAATAAACAAAGCGATCAAGAGAGAGATACGCTTGAGGATATTTGTAGTGTCAATCCTGATGAATGCCGACTTGCTTGTATGACGATGCCAACAGGGCCCATCGAAGTTGAGATTATTTAGCTTTTACGCTGAAACAGTAGTCGACCTCCGTCCAAAGCAAGTGTTATCATGACCGGCCCCACATATTTTAGGCGCCCCCAAGATTGAGTACAAATTGAGGAGTTTTGTCCCATTTGTAGAGGGTTGCTAGAGCAGTATAGATGTGACGAGCAAAAGCGACTGTCAAAAATGGAAAAATTCGGTTATTCTTTTACCAACTTTTTTGGTGATGAAATGCGTAGAATTGAAGCTTATGTCCTGCGACGAAACGCCCGGTGCGGACCCCCACGCTGCTGTTGTGAGGAGGGGGGAGAGAACCCCGCCCTTATCCGATTAAATTATATTAATTTTGACAATTATAATTTCAAATGTAATAGCAAAGCCCTATTTTGGACAGGATGTTTTCAGTTTTCTTCTAATTATATGGCCTTATTAACATTCATCGTTCTGACTCATTTGGGCGGAAGAATTTAATAGAAAAAATGTAAAATATCAGGCATTAGTCAAGAAAGAATTTCATACTGGCAGTTTATGCAGGTAGGAATCGTCAAGAGGACGCTCGGGTTACTTATTATTCCATGCCCCTAAATGTACCTCATGGTTAGGTGAATCTTTGGCATTAACAAATTTATCGAGGGTAAATCTAATTGAACTAAAAGCGATTTCGTCCCAGGGGATTTCTTCTTTTTTAAAAAGCTTAACTTCCAAACTCTCATGTCCCGGATGAAAGTTCAGATTGACCAGGTGCGCTAAAAACATGCAGTAAATCTGACTGACATGCGGCAGGCTGTAAACCGAGAATAGGCGGTCGATTTCAATTTCCGCGTTCGCCTCCTCAACTGTTTCACGAATCCCGCCGTCTTCAATTCGTTCTCCGTTTTCCAGAAAGCCGGCCGGAAAAGTCCACAGATTTTTGCGCGGCTCGATTGCCCGTTTGCAGAGCAGGATTTTGTCCTCCCAGCGCGGAAGGGTACCGACGATAATTTTAGGATTCTGGTAGTGGATGAAATTGCAATTTTCGCAATAGAATCTTTCCTTTTCATCGTCCGGTACTTTGCCGAAACTGATTTTTTGACCGCAGTTGCTGCAGAACTTCATTGGATAATATTCGGTTAACCCTTTATATGTATTACACCCCCCTTTAATTCCCCCCTCGAGGGCAAAACACCCCCCTTAGTCCCCCCTTGAGGGGGATTAGGGGGGTGTTTGTGAATATAGCCAACTATTTCCCGATAATCAAGTTTCAGGGAGACGGGAGATGTGAGGCGTGAAAAGAAAAAAGGCCGCCAAAATAGGCGGCCTGTATAATCTCAAAAAATGACTGGGCTAATCTGCTTGAACCAACTCAGGGGTCTTAGCCTTCGGTTTGTAAATATACAACGCAGTCAACTTCTTGAAATACTCGCGCATGTCATCAAAGAGGGTGTAGGCCCAGGGTACCGCAATGAGCGAAAGCAAAGTGGACGTTAAAAGTCCGCCGATAATGGTCCGGCCCATGGGAGCGTAGGAAATGCCGATCATCGCGGCGTTGCCAACTGCCATGGGAATCAATCCGCCGATGGTGGTAAACGCCGTCATTAAAATGGGACGGAAACGTTGTTTACCCGCCTCCAGAATTGCGTCAGATCGGCTGTATCCTTCGTTACGCAGCCGGTTGATTAAATCTACCAAAACGATCGCATTGTTGACGACGATCCCCACCAGAATGACAAATCCGATCTGGCTCATGATGTCAATTGCCGTACCGGTCAGGTACATAATCCAGAATGCGCCGAGAAATGAGAACGGTATTGCTATGATTACGGAAAGCGGTAGGACAAACGATTCAAACAGAAAGCCCATGAGCAGGAAGACAAATGTAATCGATAAAATCATTGCAAAGCCCATGCTCTCGTCATTTTCCCTCATCATGGCGAAATTTTCACCTTTACTCCAGGTGTACCCGTAAGGCATTTCGAATCCTTTCATAACCTGGTCAACTTTTTTATAAAGCATGCCCATATCGTCTTGGGTGGTAAAGGCTTTGATTGCTAAAAATGTTTTGCCGTTTTCACGTTTAATTTCTCCGAGACCTTTTCTGACATTAAATTTGGCAATGGCGCTGAGTGGAATTTCTTTTCCCGACTGAGTAAAGAAAGTAAGATTTTTTAACTGAGATAGATTCTGGCGGTCTTCTTTGCGTAGCTGTATTTGGACGTCGATTTCTTTTTCCTGGGTTTGATATTTTGGCAGCGGAAAACCGCGCAGCGCATATTGTACCGTTCCCGATATCGCGGCTGGAGAAATCCCGTATTTCTTCGCCTGTTCGCGGTTGATTTCCAGATGGATTTCATCGTTGCCCTTTTCGCGGTCGGTCTCAATACTGATGATTTCTTCGATTCCGCCCAATCTTCGCTCAACTTCTTTTGCCAGATCCGCCAGGGTGTTGGTGTCGTCGCCATACAGGATGATGGCCAGCGACGCGTCGTCGCCGCTCCCTTGTTGCTGCCAGTTGGTTTTGATTTCAACTCCGGGAAAATTCGGCAGCCGCTTTTTGACATCTTCAACGACTTCATCCCGGGTCATCAGCCCCTCAGGTAGCATGCCAAGCGATTTCAAGGTGTTCTCGTAGGCAATTTCGTACCAATCCTTTTTTTCTCCAGGCTGCAAAAATACCCGCAAAGTGCCCCAGTTATTGCTATGCCGCGCAAGAATCGTTTTTATGCCGTAAACATTATCTTTAGCGCGAACGGTATCTTCAACAATTTGAAAAATCCGCGCTGCATTTTCCAGGGTATAATTATTTGGCATATCGAAAATGAGCCTGAAATCATTAATATTCCCTTGCTGATCGGCCGCCTTCTTTGCATGGGAGGAGGCAAATTGCATTGACATCATTGCCAGTACGAGGATGACAAACATGGCCATACGATGGTTAATGGCCCAAGCTAAGCCTTTTTGGTAAAAATTGTTTGATACCGAAATGGATTTCGGCTCCTGAACTTTCTTTTTGCTAACAATTTTGGTTGCAGCCAGGGGAATGAAGACCATCGCAACGAACAAGGAAGCAATAAGTGCCACCATAACCGGAAGACCGATACGCAGCATAAAGAATTTAAAAATCACATTTTCGTTCATTAAGATTAATGGTAAAAAAACTACGACTGTTGTCAAAGTGGCGAGCGTGACCGCAAGCGCAACTTCACTGGCGCCTTTTAAAGCAGCTTTGCGGCCTTCTTCACCTTCTGCTTTTTTGCTGTAAATGCTTTCCAAAACCACGATAGAATTATCCACCACCATGCCTATCGAGATCATCAGTCCCATCATGGTGATGACGTTCAGTGACCAACCAATAAAATAAAGCACAGTTAAGGTAATTAAAATCGAGAGTGGGATGGCCAGAACGACAATCATGGTCATGCGAAATCGTCTTAAGAAAAAGTAGAGTACAAAAAATGCGAAGACTCCACCCCACATTGCCGTACGCTGCAAGGCATCAACCGAACTTTCTATTAATTCTCCCTGGTTGAACAAAACTTCGATTTCAAAGCCGCTGAGCTTCGGGTCTTTTTTAAATTCATTTTCAAATTTTGCGAACACTTTTTTACTTAACTCGACCGTGTTCGCTGCGGCCTCCTTCATGATGCCAATTGAAATGGCGTTTTTGCCTTCCACTGCAACCCGCCACTTAGTTTCAGGGACGTCGTATTTGACTTCGGCTATGTCTTTAAGACGGAGATTGCTGCCCCTGATCGGAAGATTCTTTATTTCCTCAAGTGTCTTAAATTTACCAAAAGAACGGATAAATATTTTGCGGTCTCCTTCTTTGACATAACCGCTTGATATGGAAAAATTGTCTTCACGCAATTTCTGAATGACTTCATAAAGATTGATCTTGTAGCTTTTGACCATGTCTTGATTGATGTGCAATAAAACGGATTTTTCATCTGCTCCCCAAAGCTCAACTTTTGCAACCCCGTCGATTCTTTCAAGGGGCTTTTGCAGGTGTTGTTCAATTAAAAGGAAAGAATCTTCCTGGGGCTCTTTTTCAACGAGGACAGCCCAAATAATCGGGTTGTCGTCGTTACTAAACTTTTGAGCGAAGACGCGCTCAATATCTTCAGGAAGTTCAGCTTTAACTCTATCCATTCGATCTCGTAATTGCGCGTACGCCAAATCCATGTCCGTGCCCTGTGCGAATTCAATGAAGATCCAGCATCCGTTGCTGCTGCTGTTTGAGGTTACCCGCCGGACCCCGCTGATGGTTTGAATTTGCTCTTCAATCGGTTTTGCAATCTGCTCCTCTACCTCTTGTGGATTTGAATTCGGGTACGGCGTCCAAACTCCCAGAAACGGCACCACAAATCCTTTCGGCATTAAGTCAACCGAAATCTGGGTAAATGCGATGTACCCCACCACTAATAAAGCCAGTAAGGTCATGATAACGGTGACAGGTCTGTTTATTGAGAATTTTGGCAGTAGGCTTTCTTTTGATCGTATCATGCTTGGGCCTTTTTTTTGTGGTTACGTCAAAAGTGAAACGTGAAATGTCAAACGTGAGACGTGAAAAAAAGTCAAATGGTATTTTTGATTAAGTTTGATAGTAAAGCGAATAAATGATTTATTTTTTCGTTTAATTCCGGAATTGTTTCTTCTGAAATATATTTTAATCTAATTGCAATTTCGATTTGCGTATCGAGCTCAACCAAAGAAGAACGAGAAATTTCGTAAAATCTTCTTCGCTCAATTGCTGAGTTTCGGGATGCCCCTTCTGAGATATTTGAAGGAATCGAAACAGCGGCTCTTCTCATTTGATTTGTTAAGCCATAAAGTTCTGATTTAGGAAATTTTTCAGTTATCTTATAAATAAAAGTTACAAATTTGATTCCTTCTTTCCACGTATCAAGCTTTTTATGATTTAAGTTAAGCATTAAAAAAAGTTTTTGCCGTCTCACGTCTTCCGTTTCACGTTTCACATCTCACATCTTCCGATCCACTAAATTATAAACCGTTGGGATAATAACCAAAGTCAAAACGGTTGACGTAATCAGACCGACAATTACGGTGATCGCCATTGGTGTTCTAATTTCAGCGCCATCGCCAAGGCCAAGCGCCATCGGCAGCAGAC
>JADFPY010000044.1 GCA_022562085.1 candidate division KSB1 bacterium
AATATGAATGACGCCGTTCAGAAAGGTCCCCGCCGTTATGATGACCGACCTCGCTTCGATCAAACCGCCGGTTTCAGTGTAAACGCCACAAACCTTGCCATTTTCTACTTTCAAGCTCACACCCATGCCCTGGCGTAAATCCAGGTTCTTTTGCTTTTCACAGGCCTGACGCACGCGGTCGGCATAAACCGCGCGGTCACATTGGGCCCGTGGCGACCAAACGGCCGGACCCTTGGAGCGATTGAGCATACGAAACTGAATTCCCGCATGGTCTGTGACCAGAGCCATTTCACCTCCGAGGGCATCGATTTCCTTGACCAACTGTCCCTTTGCCAACCCACCTATTGCGGGATTACAGGACATCTGTCCAATGGTAAAAAGATTCATGGTGAGCAGTATGGTTTTGGCGCCCATGCGCGAGGCCGCCAAAGCAGCTTCGGTGCCCGCGTGGCCGCCACCGACTACGATGACGTCGTAGGCGTTGTAGGCGTTGTCAAAGATTTTTTTACTATTCATTTCTTATATGTTTCACGTGAAACATCTATGCCGTTGGTGCTTTGCAACTACGGTATCATTTCCCAATGCAGAACTTTGAAAAAATGTTTCCGAGAATATCTTCGGTTGTGACTTCACCGATAATTTCTCCCAAACGATCGAGCCCCTGCCTTAAATCCACGGCAACAAACTCGGAGGAAAGCCCTCTTTTCAAGGATGCCTGGGCCGCCCTCAGTGAATCAATCGCAGCGCCCAAAGCTTGTTTCTGTCGAATGTTGGTCACAATGGGTTCACCATTCAGAGCTTCCTTGCCAACCGTTTGATTTAGAAAAACGATTTCGAGTTCTTTAAATCCCAAATGTTCCTTTGCTGAAATTTCCAAAACCGCGTCGATTCCCAAGCGCTCCTGGACTTCCTCTCGCGAGAGCCTCTTTTTCAAATCAATCTTATTGATTGCGGCCACAAGACCGCTTTGTTCGTTGTTCTTTCGTTGGGACAACACGTGTTTTATCAACTCCATATCCTGCTGATCCAAGGGTCTCGAGCCGTCAAAAAGAAAGAGAAGAATATCTGCTTCTTTTATTTGTTCCAAACTGCGCTCAACGCCAATTTGCTCGACTTTATCTTTCGTGACGCACACACCAGCTGTGTCCACCACCCGAAACAAAACACCGCGAATGTCTAGCTGCTCTTCCAAGACATCGCGAGTTGTCCCAGGAGTTTCCGTAACGATGGCGCGTTCTTCTTTCAAAAGCGCATTGAGCAGACTCGATTTGCCAACGTTCGGTTTGCCCGCGATGACAAGTTTTGCCCCTTCGCGCAGGATTTTTCCTCGTTTGTAGGTTGCCAAAAAATCTTCGATACTTTTAATGGTTTCCGCAAGCCTGTTCGCGACATCATCCTTGTTTGCAAACTCGACATCCTCTTCAGCAAAATCCAACTCAAGTTCCAGCAGTGAGCAAATCTCGATTAGATCTTCCCGCATCTCTTTAACCCGCTTCGAGAGGGCGCCTTGAAATTGCGAAAGCGCAGCTTTCAAACTTAAGTCGGTTTTGGCACGAATGATATCGGCAACGGCCTCTGCTTGTGAGAGGTCCAGACGACCACTCAAGTATGCGCGTTGAGTGAACTCACCCGGCTCTGCTAATCGGGCGCCTTGTTCCACCACTAGTTCCAGAATTTGGTGGGTCAGAAAGTGGCCGCCGTGGCAGCTAATCTCAACAATATCTTCGGCAGTATATGAGTTTGGCGCCCGGAACACAGTCACCAGGGCCTCGTCCAAAAAACCGCTGTCATTTTCTAAAGGCTGCTCGATTTTACCCAAAAGCGCTTTGTGAGACTCCGCCTCGGACAACTTTACATTCCCCTGAAAAACTTTGTCGACGATTGCAATCGCATTCAAGCCGCTTACCCGTACCACCGCAATCCCTCCTGAACCGGCGGGGGTTGAAATAGCGGCTATGGTCTCATTTTGAAAAGTCATTTTTTCCAAAGTTAGACAAAACAGCCCCGCACAAAAGGCGAGGCTATTAATAAACTACCGGGCTTAACTCGAGGTTTTTTTTATCGGCCCCGGTAATCGTACTTCCGTCTTTTCTTTTTGGTCTTCTTTTGAGTGGCTTTCTGGGCTTTCATTTCTTCAGGAGTTCTAATTTTATATGGAATCAACTTTTCCTGAACAATTGATAACAGATTGAACAAAGCATAGTACAAATTGAGTCCGGATGGAAAAGTGTTAAACATCAGGGTAAGAAATATCGGCATTAAATAAACCATTGCCTTTTGCTTTGGATCTTTCATGGAAATTTTTTGCTGAATGAACATTGTGATGCCCATAAATAAAGGCAAAACATTAAACGTATTTCCATATAGTGGAATTGAAAACGGTAAAATCGCAACGGTATCCGGGCGCGCTAAATCCGTTATCCACCAAATAAAGGCTGCGCCCCGTAATTCAATTGTAGAACGGAACACATTAAACAGTGCGATCAGAAGGGGCATCTGCAAAATCATCGGGATACATCCGCCGAGCGGATTCACCCCATATTCCTTATAAAGCTTCATCACCTCCTGCTGCTTCTTCTGCGCATTATCTTTATATTTTTCATTTAACTCCTGCATAATCGGCTGCAGAGCCTGCATCTCTTTCATTGACTTGTAGCTCTTTTTGGTCAAGGGGAACAACATAACTTTTATTAGTATGGAGAAGATCACGATGACCCAGCCATAATTCGGGATGAAGCTGTGCAGCAACCTAAAGCTCCACAAAATAAATTTTCCGAAGGGTCGAAAAATCGACGGGCCAAGGTCTACAATTTGCTCTAACTCGAAACCATAGCCTTTTATGATATCATAATCCAGGGGTCCCAAATACAGAGTGTAGCTGTCCGTCTTCGATTGCCTTTCGTCAAAAGGCATTTTCAAATCAAAACCATATTTTTTCCACGGCGCTTCTTCGTTAGGTATTTCAACCAGTTCACCGAAAAACCTCACACCCTGACCCTTAACCCCTTGCGGCACCGCAGCGACGGTAAAATATTTTGTTCTGATAGCTACCCAGTCCGTCGGATAATCCAACTGCTTTTGCTCAAACCTTTCATCAACGTTAAAGTCTTCTTTGTCCCCTTGCAGCACAAAAGCCTTCGCGTTTTGCATGTCGGATTTTAAGTCAGGCTCTGTCGATTCAACCCCTGACCGCCAGGTGAGGTAGTAAGAAAACCCATCGATTAAGTCGCCCACGTTTCTTAGATCGACTTTCATCGAAACATCATAACGGTCCTGGTAAAAAGTAAATGTTTTCTTAATTTGCCTATACTCATCAAGATCTAAAACAAACTCGAGAACATCGGATTGCTTTCTCTCGTTCAGCCTGATCCGCTTTTTGTCCGCCGAAAACAGAAATAGACTCGTATCTAAGGTGTCTTCCTCTGTTGGCAGCAAGATCCCGAGGTTTCCTTGTCCGTCGCCACCGATCAGTTCGACGAATGAGCCATCCTCGCGCAGATACTTTTTTAGAACAAAAGACTTGAGACTTGCGCCGCGAGTCGAAAAGACCGCTGTGTATAAATTCGTTTCAACGGTGACATCATCGCCGTCACCGGCCCGGGCTAAAAGTGCACTGTACTTAGAGTCCGGATCTTGGGGTGTCTCTTCTCGATTTTCCTGTTTTTCGATTTGTGAGGAGACGACAGGAGTCCTCTTCTCTTGGGTCTCTTTTAGCGATTGGGTTGGGGATTCCATCCTCTCTGATTGCTGTTCCATTGGAACCGGTTTTGACTGCGGCAAAAACCGCTTTTGGTAAAAATCCGTTTGGAGAACAATCAGGATCAACCCGATTATTAAAAAGGCCATGATTGTCTTTTTATCAAATTGCATATTTTTTTAGATAACCTTATTTTACCGGATCATACCCGCCGGAGTGAAATGGGTGGCATTTGGCTAAACGTACAAAACCTTTCCAGGCACCCTTAAATAAACCGAACTTCTCGATTGACTGTAATGTATATTCAGAACAAGACGGATAAAAACGACAAGAGGATGGAAAGAGGGGAGAAATAAATAATTGGTATATTTTTATTGCGGCAATGCCAGGATACTTCATCTTCAATTGGTAGTTTTTATTTTTTTTAAAAGCACGGCGAACTCCTTGCTCAGTAATTCAAATTTGGTTCGCTCAATTCCGGGCCTCGCTTGAAGAATGATGTGCTTTTTTCCCGGCAGGTGCTTTTGATTTAATCTTAAGATTTCTCGCAACCTTCTTTTGGCAAGGTTCCTTTTAACAGCACCTCTAATTTTTCTGGAAACAGTGAACGCAAACTTACTCTCTGTGGCGCTTTTCGTTAGCAACAAGAAATGCTTGGAGCTTACCCTGCGACCGCTCTTGAAAATCTCGTTGAATTCGTTTCTTCCTCTAAGGATTCTCCGTTTATCTAAACGGAACTCATTCATGAAAATACTACTAAGTGATTGATTTACCTATCACTTACGGTTAAACTTTTTCTGCCCTTTGCTCGACGTGACTTTAGAACCGTACGCCCGGATTTCGTTTTCATTCTTTCCCTAAACCCGTGTTTATTAACCTTCTTACGCTTGGATGGCTGAAATGTTCTTTTCATTTTTAAATCTTAATAAATGTCTAATGATGGCTTGGTTTCTACAAAAACTTTCAAACATATTAATTTTTTAGGTTAAAGTCAAGCTAATTTTAGGCTTGCGGATTGCCTCAAACACCGTACTTTTTTCGCTTGACATTAAGGCCCTTTTTGCTAAATTTCAATCACCCTACCTGCCGGCTATGTCACTATTATAAGTTGTTGATAAGTATAAATTGTTTACATTTCATTGTTGAAACCGTGTCTTCTTTTTAGAACTTTTTTTTCTTTTTTGTGTTTTATTTTGTTCAGAAGGCGGTCGTAAATCAATTAATTTTTGCTTGCAAAGTCGCCCTTAGCCGGGTTGTGAATATCTTGTGGATAACCTGGTTTGTTGATAGGGTCTGTTGGGAGATGGGGATGTAAACTTAACCGGTTACCCATATTAATAAATAACTTTTGTTTCATCAACTTTTAAAAGAGGGTTGGTCAAATGTCTCTTTCTCACTCAGCCGCCTGGGATCAGTTTTTGGGTTTAATTAAGGATAGCATCGGTTCTCAGAGTTTTACAACTTGGTTTAAACCTATTCATCCGGTAAAACTCGAAGAAAAAAATCTACTTGTAGAGGTTCCAAACCATTTTTTCTGTGAGTGGATTGAGGGCCACTACAACGTTTTGATGAATCAGGCTTTACTGCAGGTCCTGGGAGAAAATGCAAAATTATCCTACACTGTCGCAAACGGTGCGGATAACGAGGTCATTCCAATTCCATCCATTAATGGAGACCGGGTTGGTCAAAATTACAAAAAAAGCAACTTAATGGAACGGTATACTTTTGCAAACTTTGTTGAGGGAGCAAACAATGATTTTGCAAGAGCCGCGGCAATGGCCGTAGCCGAGTCGCCCGGAAAAACTACTTTTAATCCATTTGTTGTTTATGGAGGTGTCGGCCTTGGAAAAACTCACCTGATTCAAGCAATTGGAAATTTAGCTCTCAGGGAGGGTAAAATTCAACGTGTTTTGTATGTTGATAGCCAAAAATTTACCATTGAATTTATAAATTCTATCCAGACAAATAAAACCACTGAGTTCAGTTCCATTTATCGAAACGTTGATCTGTTAATAGTAGATGATATTCAGTTTTTTATAAATAAAGAGAGAACTCAGGAAGAATTTTTTCATACTTTTAATGATCTTTATAATTCTGGCAAACAAATTGTCCTTTCTTCAGACCGGCCGCCGAAAGAACTAAATGGAATTGAAGAAAGATTACTTTCAAGATTTCAATGGGGATTAGTGACGGACATTCACCCCCCGGACCTCGAAACCAGAATTGCCATTCTTCAACAAAAAGCAGACGAAAACGGGGTCAATCTTTCCGGAGATATAATTGAGTATATCGCCACAAATGTGACAACCAATATTCGTGAGCTTGAGGGCTCTCTATTCCGACTGTTGGCTTATTCTTCAATAAACAGTCAAGACATTACTTTCGATGTTGCAAAAAATGTTTTGAAAAATTTGGGGTTTGGAAAAAGTAAAATTATCAAAATTGAAGACATTCAAACAATCGTGAGCGATCATTTTGATTTACCCGAGGATATGCTGCGGGCTAAAACGCGAAAGAAAGAAATAGCTTATGCTCGTCAACTGGCAATGTACCTTTCAAAAGAGATGACAAAGAGTTCTTTAAAGACAATCGGTCTGCATTTCGGAGGCAGGGATCACAGCACGGTCATCCACGCCATTCAAACGATTGAAAAAGAAACCCAAAAAGATGATAAAATGAGAGAAGATTTAAACTATATAAAAAGGAAAGTTGAAATGGCTGGAGTTTAGTTTTTTTTACCTTTTTTAAATGTTAATAAAGTGACAAATAAATTTGATAACCTGTGGATAAAAAGTTGAATAACCTTAAAAAAAAGCGTCTTAATTTAATTTTTAAATTTTTGTCCCCTTTATTAACAGAAAAATAACATTTTATTCACATTAATTTTTGTTAATGATAATTTTTTTTGTTGTTGTTAACTTTAATTTTACATATTCTTATTATAAAGTTATCAACATATCCACACCCTCTACTATTATAATTAATAAAAGATCTTGAAAAAGATTAATAATTTTATTACATTTTTAGTGAATAACTTCGAGGCTCTTTATGAAATTCAAAGTCAATAAAAAAACGTTTTATCAAGCTATTCAAAACATAATTGGCGTCGTGCCGATTAAAACCACCATCCCGATTTTAGGCAATATACTTCTCGACTTACAAGGCAATGAGTTAAGTTTAACCGGCACCGATCTCGAGGTTTCTATTTCAACCAGGATAGAAGTTCAAGGTGAATCCGATGGCGCCGTGGCCGTTCCCGCAAAAATACTTTTTGAAATTGTTCGCGAACTTCCGGAGATTCCAATGGAATTTGTCTGCGACGAAGATTATAAAATTGTCCTGAACACCGAAAAAGGATTTTACAAATTGTCCGGAGAATCCAAAGACGACTTCCCAAAAATTTCTGTAGAGCAAAGTCAAGGTTCTTTTTTGATCGACTCAGAGAAACTAGACGGTATGATCAACAAAACGATTTTTGCTGTTTCAACGGATGAATTAAGGACGACTTTGATGGGCGTTTATCTCAAGATAATGCCGGATGAATTACGGATGGTCGCGACAGACGGTCACCGTTTGGTGAAGATCATCGATAAGAATTTTTCATCAGATTTAGAGCAGGAAGCAATCATCCCAACCAAGGCCTTGAATTTATTATCCAAAAATATAAACGGCACCAAAGAGATTAAAATTAATTTAAGCGAAGACCATATAATTTTCGAGTTGGATAAGACGATTATTTTCAGCAAAGGAATCGACGGTCAATTTCCAAACTACGAACGAGTGATCCCCGCAGATAATGACAAAGAGCTTACCATCAACAGAGAACAGCTAAGTTCATCGGTTCGGCGAGTTGCGATTTTTTCAAACTCAATTACTCATCAAATCCGATTTTCCATGACGAAAGGAAATGTCAAAATTAAGTCTGAGGATATCGAATTCGGCGGTGAAGCAGAGGAAACGATAGATGCTGATTATAATTACGATGATCTCGATGTTGGGTATAATGCAAATTATTTATTGGATATTTTGCGACATTTAGATACGGATGAAATAATTTTAAAAGTTAAAGATCAAATCAGCGCCGGAATTATTTATCCAATTAATCAAAAAGAAAATGAAGATATTTTGATGCTGCTCATGCCCATTCGTTTGAACGAAGATTAGAAATATTTTGGAATGCATCTTGAAAAACTATCGATTGTTAATTTTAGAAATTATACAGAAACGCAAGCAGTTTTTTCACCGGATTTAAACTTAATTTACGGGCTGAATGCGCAAGGTAAAACGAATTTTTTAGAAGCTATTTATCTTGTCTGTTTGGGTAGAAGTTTTCGGGTGGCGAAGAATCAGGAATTGGTGAAAAAAAACAGCTCGTTTTTTACAATCGAAGGCAGTTTGACTTTAGACAACCAAATTAAGAAGAAAGCAGTTTTAAGATACATAAAGGATGGAAAAAAAGAGATAAGTATTGACCGAAAGAAGTTAACAAAACACTCCAAAATTTTTGGCCAATTTCCGATAGTCGTCATGGCGCCGGATGAATTAAAAATAACCTCTGGCGGCCCGTCGGAGCGCCGCCGATTTATAGATATTTTTTTATCCCAGGTCAGCCTTTCTTACCTCATTAATCTTCAGGAATACAACAGAATTATTAAACAGCGAAACAGAATTTTGCAACAGATTCGCGACGGGCAAGGTGTGTCGGAGATGTCGATGCAGCCGTGGACGCAGAGATTGGTTGAGGTAGGCTGTGAAATCATAAATTCGCGAAACAAATTTATTCATGAGTTTTCCGAAAAGCTGCAATCTATCTATAAAAAGTACACGGAATCTCAGGACACTTTAAAGATATTCATAGAATCAACTGTAACCAGCCAAAAAGAACTTTGTGAGACAGAAGATTTTTATAATGCTCTAGGTTCAGTTAAAAAGAAGGAAAGAATTTTAGGGACGACTCTGGTTGGTCCGCACCGGGATGATTTAATTTTTCAAATCAACGGAATGGATTTAAGAAAATACGGATCTAGGGGCGAGCATAAATCCGTGCTGGTTGCATTGAAAATAGCTGAATTTAGATACTTGAAAATTAAGCAGGACGAAACACCGATCATGCTGCTGGATGATTGCTATTCCGAGCTGGATAATTTAAGAGAAGAAAAAGTTTTTAATTCTCTAAATGATTTGGGTCAGATTTTTATGACCAGCCCTAAAGAAAGCATCTTTGAGAATCAAAGGGGACAAATCGAAAAATTTTCAAATATCTCTGAATTTTACATAGAGAGCGGGAATATTGAGTACAAGAACAACTAAAAAACCAAAAATGCTTGGCCACTCTATTACCAAGCTACTTAGAAACATGGGAATTGAGGAGAAGGTTAAAGAACACCAGGCCATTAACGAATGGAGCCAAATTGTTGGTGAAAATGTCAGCAAGGTTACTAAAGCTCAAAGGGTGGTCAACGGCATTTTGTTTGTCAAAGTAAAAAACAGTTCATGGCGAAACGAGTTGATTTATATGCGGCAGGAAATTCTTATAAAATTAGACAAAACCGTTGGCAGGGGGATCATTAAGGAAGTTCGGTTTATTTAAAAGGTGAATTAAAAATGGCTGAAGAGAAAAAGCAAGAAACAAAGAGCCAGGAGAAGTATACCGCAGAACAGATTCAGGTGCTCAAGGGCCTTGAGGCTGTCCGAAAACGCCCGGCGATGTATATTGGCGACATTTCCACGCGTGGTTTGAATCATTTGGTTTATGAGGTAGTTGACAACAGCATCGACGAGGTTATGGCGGGATATTGCAGCACAATTAAAGTGACTCTGAACAAAGATGGCAGCGTCACAGTGGCCGATGATGGTCGTGGAATTCCCGTCGATATTCATCCGACGGAAAAACGGCCGGCCCTCGAGGTGGTCATGACCGTTTTGCACGCCGGCGCTAAATTCGATAAAAGCAGCTACAAAGTTTCGGGTGGACTTCACGGCGTTGGTGTTTCGGTCGTGAATGCGCTGTCTGAATGGTGTGAGGTCGAAGTCTGCCGAGATGGCCAGATCTATTTTCAAAGATACAAAATCGGAATTCCGGAGACAGATGTGGAAGTTATCGGCAAACGTAAAGCCACCGGAACCAAAACGACGTTCTTTCCCGACAAAAGCATTTTTCAAAAAGTGGAACTGAGCTTTGATATCCTCGCAGAGCGCATGCGCGAGCTGGCCTTTTTAAACAAGGGTCTGGAAATTAACATTTCTGATGAGGACTCGGGCAAGAAGCATACGTTTATGTATGAGGGCGGCCTTACTGAATTTATCGATTATTTAAATGAAAACCGCACGCCCCTGCATAAAAAACCAATTTTAGTGAGCGGCGAAAGAGATGATGTCTCCGTTGAAATTGCCATCCAATACAATGACTCTTATATCGAAAACATTTTCTCTTATGTAAATGATATTAACACAATCGAAGGGGGAACTCATTTAGTCGGATTTAAGGCCGCACTCACTCGTACTTTAAACAACTACGCGCAGAAAAACAATTTATTAAAAAAAGAGGATTTTACCTTTACGGGTGAGGATGTTCGAGAAGGGTTGACCGCGGTGATTAGCGCAAAAGTGATGGAACCGCAATTCGAAGGCCAGACCAAAACCAAACTGGGTAACAGCGAAGTTAAGGGCGTGGTAGAATCCATTTTTGGTGATAAGCTTGCTACTTTTTTAGAAGAGAATCCGCCTGTTGGCAAGAAGATTATAGAGAAATCGTTAACCGCAGCCCGGTCCCGGGAAGCTGCGCGCAAAGCCCGGGAGCTCACCCGCAGAAAGAGCGCACTCGACGGCGGATCGCTGCCCGGAAAGTTAGCCGACTGCTCAATTCAGGATCCGGCCCAGTGTGAAGTTTTCCTCGTTGAGGGCGATTCGGCGGGCGGCTCGGCAAAGCAGGGGCGGGATAGGCGCTTTCAGGCCATCTTGCCGCTAAAAGGCAAAATTATCAACGTTGAGAAGGCCCGCATCGACAAGATTCTTTCTAATGATGAAATCCGTACGATTATCTCAGCGCTGGGCACCGGAATCGGCGCTGAGGATTTCGACCCGGACAAACTACGCTATCATAAAATAATCATTATGACGGATGCCGATGTCGACGGATCTCATATTCGCACTCTTCTGCTAACTTTCTTTTTTCGCTACATGCGCAGCCTTATTGACAGGGGGCATGTTTATATTGCCCAGCCGCCACTGTATAAAATAAAGAAAGGTAAAGAAGAACACTATGTTTATGATGACGAAGAGAGAGACCTTATCCTGAAACGAATGGGGACCAACGGCGCTACGATCCAGCGCTATAAGGGTCTTGGTGAGATGAACCCGGACCAGTTATGGCAGACAACGATGGATCCGGAGCAGCGAACCAATTTACAAGTGACCATCGAAGAGGTAATAACGGCGGATCATATCTTCTCAACGTTGATGGGGGAGAATGTGGAGCCGCGCCGAAAATTTATCGAAGAGAACGCACAGTATGTGAAGAATTTGGATGTTTAAAAGTGTTTGCGTGTTTGTGTTTTCAGGTGTTAAAGTTTGGTGTATGAGTGGAGAAAGTTAAAGAAGATATATTAGATTATATTTGTCTTCTTTCAAATAGTTTAGCAAGGACGACGGATGCGAATGATAGACCGAGATGTAAGTGATCCTCTAGCTGAAACAGCTTGCTGCCTGATATAGAGGAAGATATATCAGTTGCCAAGGTGATGGCAGGCGTCGATTGGAACTTTACCGAAGCAAGTAATAAGTTGAAATGACAAACGATCTTTCCTTCATATTGACAATTCCTGTCGTTGCTCTTCTTTGGTTTTTAATTGGAAAATCATATAATTTCCTTTCCTCCATTATAGCCCGAAGGATCGAGATAAAAGAGACCCCCGGGGGTTAAATTCGCCGCAATTGTTAAATGTGTTTTCTGCAGAAATGATAACCGGTGCCGATGCCGAATTCATTGACGAGTATTTACCGGAAAAAAGAAAAACCATACTTGTTTTAAGGCTTACTTTGATTTTATTGTACGCCACTTTTATAATCTATTTTTTGAGTAATTAGGGAGCAAAAATAAAATATGAACCAACGAGACCGGGTCGTTCCTGTTTTAATAGAAACGGAGATGCAGAATTCATACCTCGATTATTCGATGTCGGTGATCGTGTCGAGAGCGCTTCCGGATGTTCGGGACGGATTGAAACCGGTGCACCGGCGGGTGCTCTACGGAATGTCCGAGCTCGGTTTGCGCCCGGGCTCAGCTTACAAGAAAAGCGCCAGAATCGTGGGCGAAGTTTTGGGAAAATACCACCCCCACGGCGACACAGCGGTTTATGACAGCATGGTTCGTATGGTTCAGGATTTTTCCCTGCGTTATCCCTTGGTAGACGGACAGGGCAATTTCGGTTCCGTTGACGGCGATTCCCCCGCGGCAATGCGGTACACGGAAGCGCGCATGGCAAGGATCGCCCAGGAAGTCCTGCGCGATTTAGACAAAGAGACGGTCGACTTTGTTCCGAACTTCGATGAGACTCTAAAAGAACCGACGGTCATGCCCTCGGTGCTTCCTAATTTGCTGGTCAATGGTTCTTCGGGAATTGCGGTCGGCATGGCTACTAATATCCCGCCGCACAATTTAAGGGAGGTAATTGACGCGCTGGTGGCCCTGATTGCCAAACCGGATTTGCCGGTCGAGTCTTTGATGGCTCACATTAAAGGCCCGGACTTCCCGACCGCAGGGATTATTTATGGCGACGTCGGAATCGACGAGGCCTACCGGACCGGCCGTGGCCGGGTTGTGATACGCGCACGCGCCAACATTGAAATCGCCAAAAACGACCGCGAAAATATTATCGTCAGCGAGCTTCCCTATCAAGTCAACAAAGCCAGGTTGATGGAAAAAATCGCTGAGCTGGTTCGGGAACGTAAAATCGAGGGCATTTCCGACATTCGCGATGAATCCGACCGGGACGGCATGCGCATGTTCATCGAGTTGAAACGGGACGCACCGGCGGAAATTATTCTCAACCAGCTTTTTAAGCACACGCAGATGCAAACTACTTTTGGGGTGAATCTGCTGGCCCTGGTTAAAGGCGCTCCGAGGGTTCTTAATCTCAAAGAAATGCTTGTGTATTTTATCGAATTTCGTCACGAGGTCGTGGTCAGGCGTACGCAATTCGAGCTTAAAAAAGCGGAAAAACGCGCCCACATTCTTGAAGGGCTGAAGATTTGCCTCGATAACATTGATAAAATAGTCGAGTTAATTAAAAAATCCAAAAACCCCGAAGCCGCCAAAGAGGGGTTAATGAAAGAGTTCAAGCTTTCCGAGATCCAGGCCCAGGCGATTTTAGATATGCGCCTGCAGAGGCTGACCGGTCTTGAGCGGAAAAAAATTGAAGATGAATACCTTGAGGTTATCAAAATCATGGAGCAGCTGAAATCTCTGCTCGCCAGCAAAGAGAAGAGGATGCAGTTGATCGAGGAAGAGCTGCTCGAAATCAAGGAAAAATATGGGGACGACAGGAGAACGGAAATCATCCGGGTAACCGAGGAATTCTCCATCGAGGACATGATCGCCGAAGAAGATATGGTGATCACGATTTCTCACGCCGGCTTTATAAAAAGAATTCCGGTTACTACTTATCGCCAACAATTACGCGGCGGCCGGGGCATGACCGCCGCCTCAACCCGCGAAGAAGATTTTGTCGAGCATCTGTTTATTGCTTCCACGCACCAGTATATGCTCTTTTTCACCACCAAGGGCCGGTGTCATTGGCTGAAAGTCCACGAGATTCCACAAGCTGGCCGCGCAACTAAGGGCCGGGCTATTGTGAATTTGCTGCAACTTTCGAAAGAGGAGGGCATAGCCGCTTTCATTTCCATCAAGGAATTTGACCCGGGGTTATTTCTGGTCATGGCGACCAAGTATGGCATCGTGAAAAAAACCTCGCTGGCGGCATACAGCAAGCCGCGCAAGGGCGGAATTAACGCCATCGGTATCAGGGAAGGTGACGACCTAATCGATGCTATGCTGTCGAATGGAAATCACGACATCTTGCTCGGGACGCGCAAAGGGATGTCGATCCGTTTCCATGAAAAGGAGGTTCGCGACATGGGCCGGACGGCCTCCGGCGTCAGGGGCATTAAAATTGGCAAGGATGATTATGTCGTCGGGATGGTGGTCATCAAGCGAGAGGGCACGGTTTTAGTTGTAACAGAAAAAGGACTTGGCAAGCGCACTGACTTGAAAGAGTACCGGGTCAGCCACCGCGGCGGCAAAGGTGTCTTCACCATCAAAGTCACAGAAAAGACCGGCGAAATGGTGACCCTGAAAGAGGTTGTCGATGAAGATGACATTATGATTATAACCGATAAAGGGGTGGTCATGAGACAAAGCGTGAGCCGCTTGAAAACCCAGGGCCGAAATACCCAGGGTTTCCGTTTGATCAAACTCGACGCCGACGCCAAAGTTGCAGATGTTGCCCGGGTGATTAAAGAAGAAGAATAATCAGTAAAACGTCGTTACAGTTGAATAGAGACCTATCATTTTGATAGCCCATATTCCTTTTCGACTTATTCATTAATTAATCTAAGCAATTTGAATAATGGACTCGTAAGGTTGCTATAAAAAAAATAGTCCTTTTGATTTTTTCTAAAGATTTACTAAATTGTGCAGTTAGATTAACCGAATCATAATTCTGGAATAAAGAATGAGCAAAACGGAAGATAGAATTATATTTGTTTCTGGTGGGGTGGTATCTGGAATTGGCAAAGGTACTATCACTTCTTCCCTGGCCTTACTAATAAAGGCTCGTGGTTTTACGGTTTCTCCCATAAAATGTGACATGTATATAAATGTTGATGCAGGAACAATGAATCCCACCGAGCATGGTGAAATCTTCGTTACGGAGGACGGTGTCGAAACTGACCAGGATATTGGAACCTACGAACGTTTCCTTAATCAACCCCTTAGAAAGGAAAATTATACTACAACTGGTCAAGTATACCAAACAGTTATTCAAAGAGAGCGGCAATTAAAATATGAAGGAAGATGTGTAGAGGTAGTACCAGATATCCCCGAGGAGATAATTGGGAGAATTTTAGAAGCAAGTAAGGGTGTCGAATTCACATTTGTTGAATTGGGAGGTACGGTTGGAGAATATCAAACGGTCTTGTTCCTGGAAGCAACAAGAATTTTGGCAAAAAGGTTACCTGGACGAACTGTTCACATTCATGTTAGCCATTTCCCATACCTAAAAAGCCTCGGGGAATTAAAATCAAAACCAACTCAACTTTCTATTCGGAAACTTAATGAATCTGGTATAGTTCCCGACTTTGTTGTAGCCCGCTCCGAAAAAACGGTAGACGCACCCAGATTTAATACTTTGTGTCAAAATTCTAATTTGACCCCAGATGAGGTGATTTTTTGTCCAGATGTTGATGAGATATACAAAATTCCATTAATGCTTGAAGAACAAAAGTTTCCAGATAAGGTTTTAATGAAACTTGGGTTGGGTGTGGTTCCCAGACCTCACCTTGACAATTGGATAAATAGACTCGATCGTCTCAAAAGTCTCGAAGCCCCTACGCTAAGGATTGGAATTATTGAAAAATATCGAAATGTTGGTGAATACACACTTAGCGATACACATATTAGCGTTTTAGAAGCCATCAAACATGCCTCTATTGAGGCTGAATGTAACTATGAAATTAATTGGATTAATTCGGAAAAACTAAACCAGGAAAATTTGGATACGGAAATTGGAAAGCAACATGGAATTATTGTTCCCCAGGCTTGGGGAGCTAGGGGCTCTGAAGGAAAAATCCATGCTATTCGGTATGCCAGATTAAATAAAATTCCTTTTCTTGGTTTGTGCTATGGAATGCAAATGGCCGTGGTTGAATTTGGAATGACTATTGGATTAGATAATGCAAATAGCACAGAGATTGATCCAAAGACTCCACACCCTGTAATTCACATTATGCCAGAACAAGAAGAAATAATTAGAACCGAACAATTTGGTGGTACGATTAGACTAGGAAGTTACCCATGTATTCTAACGGAAAATAGTAAATTAGCGAAAATTTACAAAAAAAATGAGATAAAAGAACGGCATAGACACCGTTACGAATTCAACAATAAATACCGCCAAGAATTTGAAAAAAAAGGTATGATCTTTTCAGGGCTGTCTCCAGATAGTAAACTCGTCGAGGCTATAGAAATACCCGACCATCCTTTTTTTATTGGAGTTCAATTTCATCCAGAATTTCAGAGCTCCTTTGAAAAACCACATCCTTTATTTCTTGAGTTTCTTAGGAAAGCAAAAGAATCCTTAGAAACAGAAAAAGAAGAGACTATAAAAATTGTTAAAAAAGAAAACAATGATTAGTACGTGTACCATTGTTTTGAACATAAAGGGTTAAGCGATGACAAATTATCGTGAATTTCTTAATAGTAACTAATTAGACTTAGGAACGAGTACCAATTCGTCATCCCCGTGCCAGAAATTTTCGTTCTCGATCCATTTGTATAGCTATTTTGCATGAATGCAGATAGAAGCATTGTTCTGAAATAGGAGTGGAAATGTTTTCTTCGTTGAATAGTTGGAATCATGTCAAATGGACCTGAGAGCAACCCTATCTTTGTCACCAAACTAAAAAACGGATTGACACATTAATCAGCTCTGCAAAGGACTTCTTACCAGTGAATGGTTACAGAGATGCCAGTAAATCACTTAGAGGTTTTTTAATACGCGGGAAACACCCGGAAATTGACTGGCTGGTCATCGCCCAAAAGAAAAACAACATAGTGGAATCAGGCTCGCGAGAGAATGAACCTTACGAGCAATATCTGGCAGATCTGGCAGAGAAATATAGAGTTCCGGTCTTCACTTATTCCAGACAAAAGGTCGTCGAAGAGCCAGCGTTTCAATAAACTAATTCCTTTCTGAAAGATATACTGTTTACAAAAGCGGTAATGAAAGGGATTAGTTCCCTACAAAGCTGGCCGAATCGTTGCCCCAGGCGGGGCCCCGATCATTAACAATTTAGAGCAAACTCTAGCCCGGCGAAGCCGCACATAAATGATTATTCGCCCAGCTCGCTATGGGAGTCAATAACAAAATACTGGAAGCGACAAATGATCGTCAACCCGGACGAGGTCTAGACATGAATAAAAAGAAACTTGTGTGGCACGTGGCCTTATATTACTACACTATATTGGTATAAAAATAATATTATAGAAGTAATTTTAGCACACTTTGTGCGGACAACTGTGCCTGTGCATTCACAGCGTTAATGGTATTTTGTTTAATCTTCTCTTTCATTTCTGCCATTTTTTCTTTGGCAAAATCAGCGTCCATAATTCTGCTTCTGGCGGCTTCTGTATTGGTAATGGCCCGAGCGAGACTGTTTTCTTTGTGGGCAAAACGAGTTTGGTAAGAGCCTAAAGAAGAAACCGTAGATTTCACGGTTGCAATGGCGCTTTCAATACTGGCCATGGAAGCGCTTGCATTCTCAGATGATGAAACATCGACCTCAGAGACGCCCAGCTCAGACGAATGATGGTCGCTAGAACTGACTTCAACGCTTTCGGTGTCGGTGGTTTCAGCGCCGGACTGAACAGACAAGTCGGTGCCGGCGAGCAGTTCAATATCATTAAACGTGGTTTCATCAACGACATCGTCAATTTCGTCTGCGAGTGCGGATATTTCGTTATTAATAGCTGCCCGGTCTGCATCACTTAGAGTGCCATTGGCTGCTTGTATAGCTTTGGTTTTCATGGTTTCAAGGATGTCAAGTACATTGATCGCGCCGCCTTCAGCTACTGATAAAGAAACCCGCGCATCTCCGATGTTGTTCATGGCGGCAGCAAGCCCGCGGTTTCTGGCCTGTAAAGAGTGACCAATCACAAAGCCGGCCGCGTCCTCTTCAGCGGAATTGTTCTTTTTACCTGTGGCGAGCCTGTTTTGGTGAATGCCTATTTGCTTGTTGACTTTGTTAATGTTGTAGAGGATTTGCTTGTTTTGTTGTTGCCCGGCAATTTTATTCAGATCTTGTATGGCCATATTTTTCTCCCTTAACCAATATTTATTGGAAACGTTGCATTATTATAAGAAAGTATCGGCAATTGTTTTAAAAACTTAACATTTGATGAAAAAATTTCGAAAAATTATAGGAGCGACAACTATCGCAGCCCTCAATCAACTATTATTTTTCTTGAAAACCAGAAATTGATCCCATACATTCTTTAATCCACTCAGTCAATTACCACAAACTGAGTCACAATTTTATTTACAATTTACTTGGATGTTCAGCTTGGTCATTAGCAAAACAGATGAGGACAAATGATCGTCAACCCGGCAGCTATCCTTGCTATCCTGGCGGCGGTTGTTTTCATTTCACTTTGGCTCGAACAAAACTACAGCCTCTTTCGGAAGCTTGGTGCAGCCATGGTCGGAATACTCTTCGGGATGGTACTTGCCAATGCCGGCTTGCTGCCGGACAAGTCTCCGGCCTATGATTTTTTGGCCGGGCCCGGAGTTAGTGCGGCCGTTGTTCTTATCTTATTGAGCGTTGACGTCCGCTCGATCCGAAAAGCAGGGCCGGTGATGCTGAAAGCTTTTGCTATCGGCGCTGTTGGCACCGCAATTGGATCAGCGATCATGGCCTCTTTGCTGTTCAATGGGATCGGCTCGGAAACCTGGAAGTTGTCAGGCCAATTCACCGCTACCTACACCGGCGGCGGTATGAATTTCGCGGCGGTCGGACAGGCATTGGGTACGAGCAGCGATTTGTTTGCCGCAGCAATCGCAGCCGATGTTCTGGTAACGGCACTTTGGCTGATTGCCTGCCTGGCTGCTCCAATACTCCTCGGAGGAAAGGGGGACAACAATACTGACATAGTTGAAGACAGGTCTGCTTCTGAGGAGGCAGAAAAACTCAGCCTGTCGCAGTCACTGTACACGAGTGGTCGTCAGATACCGCTCTTACATATAGCGGCCATGGTTGCTTTGGCCATGGGGTGTGTTCTGTTTGCGGACATTTTGGGTTCCTGGGTGCCTTTTTTGCCTAAGGTACTGTGGCTCACGACAATTGTTCTCGCTATTGCTCAAATCCCTGCCATGAAAAGATTGTCCGGAAGTGCAATGTTTGGGAATTATCTTCTACTCCTTTTTCTGTCCAGTAATGGCGCTCAATCCGTCGTTGCAAATATCATCAAGGTCGGTCCTGCGGTTTTTTATTTTGCGGCAGGAACCGTAGCGCTGCATGGCATTGTGATTTTCGGTGTGGGCCGCCTCTTACGAATCGACGCGGGAACACTTGCCGTCGCTTCGCAGGCGAATATCGGCGGACCGGCATCAGCCATGGCCCTGGCCGGCGCGAGGGGGTATACGGATCGTTTTCTGCCTGGAGTAGCAGCGGGGCTCCTGGGCTACGCGGTTGGAAACTATTCCGGTCTTGCCGTCGCGGCGATAATGAGGGGTTTGTTATCAGGCCAGATTTGAAATTACTATGGCGGGACCGACGAAGACCCGGGCCGGGGCCAGAGTTCACTAATCAGGAACAGGTTTTATAAATATGGTTAACCTCAAAGTTAGAAAGTCCGATAGGCTCTCCAAAACAGACCCAATTATAAGAGTACATTGAAAATTGTAGAGAATTTAAAGAACTTCAGTTATTTTCCAGTCAAGGGATACTTTGCCACAACTAGATTCAGAAAAAGTACTGGTAAAAATACGAGAACTTAAGACTCGTGTACATTTGGCCATCGGTGAAGAAATAGATTTGGCGTCTCTTCATAAAGAAACATTGATGTTATGTGAAATATTGTTTTCTAGGAAGTCCGAGTACAAATCTATCGATCAAGATATTGCTCCATCTAATTTCATACTATTACCATCCAAAGAAAAAAAAGGCGAATTAGTTCAAATACCAATCAAAGAGGAATTGGAGGAACGAAGAAAAGCTTTACTAATAAACATAATCCAGATATTGGAAAAGGCAGAAAAAAAATACTCACTAAAAAAAGAACTCGAAAAAAAACAGGATTTAGTAGTCAAAAATGAAATTAAGAACCTTAAAACAGAAGTCGCAAAGTTGAAATTGAAAATTAAATAAAGACTGGAAAAGCAATTAAATATTATTCAGTTCTTTTGGGCGTAATTGTAAAACCAAAGGGGAACTGGTTTCTTGGGCTTACAAGTTCATTTTTTCACCCTACGCATCCCAAAATTTACAATCGATAGAGCGCTATTTAGAGGGGCATCAGTTGTCAACTGATAATCATGTATGAGAACAACTTGGCACACTAAATAACTCCCTACCTAAAACTCGACACCCCCAAATAAAACACACTCGAATCCAAACCCGGGTTGGAGTGGGCGGTTTCAGCATTGGACAAGTGGTGGAGTTTATAACCGAGCGTCAAAGCCCAGCGTGAGCCGGTGGTGATTTGCATGCCAAGTCCAAAATCGAAGGTAAAATTAAATTTGCGTGCATTCTCAACCGGAACTTCGTTGAGAAAGGTCAGAAAGCCACCGCTGGTGTTGGCAAAAAACTTAAGCCGCCTTGCCTGCAAAAAATAGAATTTCAAGCCAATCGGTGCAAGTCCAAAACCGTAAACGGATGTTGTTCGCACCTGTTCTGTAGAAAAGATGCCCTCGCCGGTAACTTCAGTTTGCGGATTATTCGTCACCATTGCCATTGGAATCACGTCAAAGGTGTAGGCCAAAGCAACGTTATCTCCGGCTGCCAAAATTCTGCCGTACTGCAACCCTACAATGGCAAATTGACGTCCCGGGGTAATTGCCAGGAATTTCCCGGACATCGAGGCAAATGAGTAGCCGCTCCAGATACTCAGTTCCGTAAGACCCCTGTGGAACCTGCTTGCATTAAATTTTCCCGGCGGTTCCGGACTCGAGCCCTGCTCAGAACCCTCAGCAAAAAGAGCCGAACTCAATATAAAAAATACTAAACCAATTGTTCGAACAGATTTTCTAAACATCTTGCCATTTCCTTTTTGAGATTCTCTCTATTAGATCAATCGAACGGAAACGGCTGAATGTTTAATAATTCATTTGACAATCCTCTTTGAGATGACTGTCAAAATTGGAGGTACTGAAGATGCCTTTAAATGGGAAGAATTGAAAGAGTTG
>JADFPY010000045.1 GCA_022562085.1 candidate division KSB1 bacterium
TCTATCACTCTCCACCCCAGCGCAAAGAAGGTTTAGCACTGCCTCACGCACTTCTTCGAGCTTGAGCGCGAGGTTCATAAGCACTTGTGCAGCCACTCCATCGTGCTCGCGTAGCAATCCCAGCAACAGATGCTCGGTTCCTACGTAATTATGGTTGAGATTGCGAGCTTCTTCGATTGCGTACTCAATGACCTTTTTCGCCCGTGGGGTTTGTGGGAGCTTGCCCATGGTGACCATATCCGGGCCAGATTTGACTAGCTTTTCTACCTCGAGGCGAACCTTGCGTAGATCTATATCTAAATTCTTTAATACGTTGGCGCCTACGCCTGAGCCTTCTTTGACCAGGCCTAGCAAAATATGTTCGGTACCAATGTATTCATGGTTGGAGCGCTGAGCTTCCTGGTTAGCCAAGGCCATTACTTTTCTAGCTCTATCTGTTAGGCGTTCAAACATTTTTTTGCTCCAGAGCATCGGCAATTTTTGCCGGATAGTGGAATATGCCACTATCTGGGTAGATATAGACCTCATACACGGAGATCAATTCCATCCTTAGATGTAACAATCCTAGTACCATTCTATTCGGCGACCAAAGGGTCTTGGATGATATTTTCGAGGCTATTGAGGCAGTTTCATTCTAGGTAAGGGTGCCGTTTTAATCATGAAAGTAACAAAAGGTGCCATTTTGGCGGTGTTGCTAGCCATGGGGGAAATAGCTAACTGCGGCCCTCTTCCAGAACCCATCAAAGTTAGATTCAAACTGACAGATGGTATGAGGGTCGTTGGCTTAATGCGGGAATGGGACAAAAATGGGATAAATGGCTCATTCGGTCGCCGAGAGTGGACTGAGCTTGATGTTGATGATGTCTGGAAGCTCTACCAAAAAGTGATGGACAAAAAAATCGCGATGCAATGGGTAGATCTTGGCTCTGTATTACTACTCATGGCTAAGGGGGATTCCAAAGCTGAAAAAGCCTTCGATCATGCAATTCGAATCGATCCCGACACAACTGATGCGATTCAAACTGCCAGAGATCATGCCGAGGAAGTTAAAAGGAAGCTTCTCCAAGAATTGGAAGATATCAAAGCTCAGCAGCTTAATACCAAATCCCCCGAAGCCGGGCCATGGTCAGCTGATCCCTGGCCAGAACTAACTTTAGAGCAGCGCATAAATGCGCTTAATGAAATAAAAAATGAAGCAAAGCAAATTGCCCAGCAATCAGCATTGCAACTGAAGCCCATCGAGACAGCGCATTTTTTGATCTATTCAGATATACCCAGGTTATCCGCAGCAAAGTGGGCGCGAATGTTAGAGCGAACCTATGATGAGGTGGCAAATCTTGTTGGGCCGTTTGATAGCGATAATATATTTTGGGGGAAAGCGCTGGTTTATATATTTAAGGATCAGGATCGGTTTCGCTTGGTTGAAGCGGAAACGTTCAAGCAACTTGTTCCGCTGAAGGTTAAGGGGTTATGTCACACAGTTGGGCCTAAGGTTTATATTAGTTGTTACGAATCATCTGATAAATCGCAGCTAGCAAGAACATTGGTGCGTGAAAGTGTTCATGGGATTATGCATCGCTTTCGATCTGCTAAGCGTTTGCCTGCTTGGGCAAATCAGGGGTATGCGGAATATGTAGTATCGAAAGTTATCGAAGATCCTTCGCTTGATGACAGATTGCGCAGGCCCGCTCTTGAATTTATTCGCTCAGGTGGGAATGTCGCAACTGTTGTTAGTTTGCAATATGAAGATGAGAGCTTCCCCGGGCCATATGATATTGGTAACGCAATTGGCTATTTACTCGTTGATTTGATGATTCGCGAGAATCCCAATGGTTTTAGAGCTTGGGTTCACGCGCTAAAAAAGGGTAGTGAGTGGCCTGAGGCGGTAAGAGATGAGTTTGGCTCATCGCTAAGAACTCTGGTTGAAACCTTTGTGCAATATTACAAAGTGAATGATTAGTATGGCAGTGCCTTTGCCCTACTTTTCGACGATTCGCCCATCATGCAGATGAACTACACGGTCTGCGCGTATTGCTATTGCGGGATCGTGTGTGACCATAACGATCGTCAGTCCATTACTATGCTGCTTTGCGATTAGATCGAGAATCTCAGCGCCGGTTTTTTCATCAAGGTTGCCGGTCGGTTCATCTGCAAACAGAATCTTTGGACGATTAATAAAGGCCCGCGCCAGCGCCACCCGCTGCTGTTCACCGCCGGAGAGCTGCACCGGATAGTGTTTTGAGCGATCACCAAGACCTACCTGGTCGAGCAGATCTTCGGCTTGAGTCTTGACATGATTTTCACCGCGCAGCTCAAGCGGAACCATAACATTTTCCATCGCCGTCAACGTGGAAATGAGCTGAAAATTTTGAAAGACAAAACCGATGGTTTCGTTGCGGACTTTGGCGCGCTCATCTTCGTTCAGATCGTTTAATTGAACGCCGTTTAGCACAACCGAACCTGTTGTTGGTAAATCGAGTCCGGCGCACAGGCCGAGCAGGGTAGTTTTACCGCTGCCGGAGGGTCCGACAATGGCGCAGGAAGTTCCTTCTTCGATCTCGAGAGAAATGTCTTTTAACACAGTCAGGGTTTTGCTGCCGCTTTTGTAAGTTTTTGATAAATCGTGAACTGAGAGAATTGAGTTCATAAGCTAAATTTTTAAATGTGAGGATTGCTATTGAAATGGAATTTCGTTATATTTAGGAAACAGATTAATTTCATTAGACGTAGACTGATTAGCTTAGTTTCACAAAGGAATTATTCATGTCTTCAAAGCTTTGCCTCGCTGGGGCCCTTCTTTTAGTGCTTACTCTTTCGACTGCAATAGTAGCAAAATCTGCGACCAATTGCAAAGAGTTAACAACCTTTGAGGATGATAAAAATACAAAGAAAAAACCAGCCAAAACGATTCTATTTTTAGGCAACAGTTTAACGGCCGGATACGGATTGCAAAAGTCACAAGCTTTCCCAGCTTTGGTTCAGCAAAAAATCGATTCGTTGGATTGGAGTTTTGAGGTCGTGAACGCCGGACTGAGCGGCGAGACTTCCTCCGGCGGCTTGCGCCGCATCAACTGGCTGTTGAAAAGAAAAGTGGATGTCCTGGTCCTCGAATTGGGCGCGAACGATGCCCTGCGCGG
Source organism: candidate division KSB1 bacterium (assembly GCA_022562085.1). Lineage (NCBI taxonomy): Bacteria > Pseudomonadati > Candidatus Zhuqueibacterota bacterium. Next base: position 3,138 of record JADFPY010000045.1, read on the forward strand.
AATTTCTCTGGATCTTACGAAAAAGAATCTGCAAGCCATTATCGATAGTACAAAAAACAAATATCCAAACGTTAAGATCGTGGTTGCAGGAATGCTGGCGCCGCCTAATTTAGGTGAGGAGTACACAGATAAGTTTCGCTCGATTTTTACTGTCTTAGCAAAAGATGCACTCCTTGTGCCATTTTTACTGGAGGGAGTGGGTGGTGTGCCTGAATTGAACCTGTCTGACGGTATTCATCCGACAGCTGAAGGGCATAAAATTGTCGCTGAAAATGTTTGGAAGGTTTTGAAGCCTTTGCTTGAATCAATGTAAAGTTCGTAGTCCAGCCTTCAGGCTGGTATTAGCAAGCTCAAACAAGCTAAAGTTTGAACTACAAACTAAACTTTAATAATATGTACGACTGGCGAAAAATGACTGCTGAGGAACGTGATGAGGTTCTCAAAGATCGCAAGCAAAAAGGATACCCTTGGCATAGCCCTCCACATCAAATTGGTGAAACAGATTACTATTTTATCAGCGGTGCTTGTTATGAACACCAAACAATCATTGGCAAATCGCCGGCAAGGATGGCGCAGTTTTCAGGGTGGCTGCTTGAAACTCTAACAAAATTCTGTGATGAGATTTATTCGTGGTGTGTCTTACCAAACCATTACCACAATCTTATCAAAACTAAAAGTTTACCAGTATTAGTTCAAGAGTTAGGTAAAGTTCATGGTAGGAGTTCATTTCAGTGGAACGGTGAGGAGAACTACCGGGGACGTAAAGTTTGGTACAACTCTGTGGATAGATATATTCGAAACGATAGACACTTTTGGACGACCATGAATTATGTTCACAATAACCCAGTACATCATGGCTATGTCAAGAAATGGCAAGAATGGTCATTTTCGAGCGCCATTGATTTCTTGGAAAAGGTTGGCAGAGAAAAAGCCAAAGAGATCTGGTTAAATTACCCGCTTTTGGATTATGGAAAAGGTTGGGATGACTCTGAATTGTAAAGTTGTAGTAAGTTCGTAGTTCAGGCTTCAGCCTGTTAAGACCAGCCTAAAGGCTGTACTACGAACTTAGAATACGTATTTAGTTTGAAATATGAATTAAGATTAGCAAAATGAAACCCATCTACTTAGACTATAACGCCACCACGCCACTCGACCCTGCAGTGGCTGAAGCCATGCGTCCATATCTCGAGGAGCACTTTGGTAATCCATCGAGTACTCATTGGTATGGCGTTCAGGCCAAAAAGGCAGTTGAGAAAGCCCGAAGACAGATTGCCGGGCTGCTTAATTGTCATGCCGAAGAAATCATTTTTACCAGCGGCGGCAGCGAAGCCAACAATTACGCCATCAAGGGCGTCGCTTTTGCCAATCGCGGCAAAGGCAATCATATCATCACTTCGTCGATTGAGCATCCGGCGGTTTATGAAGTTTGCCAATATTTGGAGAAGAGCGGTTTTCAGGTGACCTACTTGCCTGTGAATGAATTTGGGTTAGTGGATTTGGACACCTTAGAAAAAGCGATTTCGCCGCAAACGATTTTGATTACCATCATGCACGCTAATAATGAGGTGGGCACCATCCAGCCGATTCCAGAAATCGCCAATCTTGCTAAAGAACATGACATTCTCCTGCACACCGATGCAGCACAGAGCCTGGGCAAAATACCCACACTGGTTGATGAATTAGGCGTCGATTTGCTCTCGGTGGCCGGTCACAAACTATATGCGCCCAAAGGCATCGGCGCTTTGTATATCCGGCAGGGAGTGGTTTTGGAGAAGCTTATCCACGGCGCTGACCATGAACAAAACCTGCGCGCGGGTACGGAAAACGTTCTTGAAATCGTCGGTTTGGGAAAGGCCTGTGAATTCGCCAAACAGAGTTTAGAAGAAAACACAGCGCACATGAAAAAGATGCGCGATTTGCTTCATCAAGGACTCAAAGACAGGCTGCCTGAAATAAAACTGAACGGCCATGAGGGAAATCGACTACCAAATACATTAAGCGTCGGCTTTGCAAATATTGAAGCCAACACTTTGCTCGATGAAGTCGAGGGAGTTGCCGCTTCAGCGGGCGCTGCCTGCCACTCCGATTCCATCGACGTTTCTCCGACTTTAACCGCCATGAACGTGCCCATTGAGTACGCCATGGGCACAGTGCGTTTTTCTACCGGAAGATTCACCACCGAAAATGAGATCGAGCAAGCTGTGGAAATCATAACGAGTGCTGTGCAACGATTGCAGCCATCCCAAGCAAATGCAATTCCAACCGGAGCTAATTTAGGCGATATTAAACTCACTCATTTCACGCACGGACTTGGCTGCGCCTGTAAGCTGCGGCCGCAAGCCCTGGAGAAAATTCTTGCAGACCTTCCTTTGCCCGAGGATGCGAATATTCTGGTGGGCCTGAATACTGCGGACGACGCTGCGGTTTACAAAATCAACGACGAAACGGCCGTGGTGCAAACAGTTGATTTTTTCACACCCATTGTGGATGACCCTTATCACTTCGGGGCGATTGCCGCAACCAACGCGTTCAGCGATGTGTACGCGATGGGCGGCAAACCATTCTTTGCTCTCAATATCGTCGGCTTTCCGTCGAACCGGCTGCCCATGGAGGTGTTGAAGGAAATCCTGAAAGGCGCTCAGGACAAAGCTAAAGAAGCAGGCGTGAGTATCATCGGCGGGCATACCATCGATGACACGGAACCCAAATTTGGCCTTGCTGTGACCGGCTTGATTCACCCCCAAAAAATTCTCAGCAACGCGAACGCAAAACCGGGTGACGCGCTCATCCTAACCAAGCCGATTGGGTTAGGAATTATTTCGACAGCGATTAAACGTGGCCTGGCAGATGAAGGAACCGTCAAACAGGCGATTGAAATCATGAGTATATTGAACCGGAACGCCGCCGAAGTCATGACAGATTTTCAAGTCAATGCATGTACCGACGTCACCGGATTCGGACTTCTTGGACACTTAAGCGAGATGACTGTTGCCAGTGGTGTTGATGCAGAAATTTATTCTGAGAAAGTACCCATTCTTGAACAGGCTCGAGAATTCGCAGTTGCGAATGTGGTACCCGGAGGCACACAAAATAACATGGAATTTGTCTCCGATAAAGTGGAGTGGACAAGCGAGATTTCGAGTACTCAACAAGTCCTTTTATGTGATGCGCAAACCTCCGGGGGATTACTTATTTCAGTTCCTGAAAAAATGGCGGGTGAATTGCTGGTAAGGCTTCATGAAAGCGGAGTTAGTGTTGCGGAGCCAATCGGCAAAATTACTAAAAAGGGAAAAGGTAAAATTGTTGTGAAAAGTAGGGCTTGACAAATAAATAAATCACTTAAATAAATTAAGGAGACAGGACATGTCACTACGAATTAATGATGAAGCGCCTGATTTTACCGCTGCCACAACTGAGGGCACAGTTAATTTTCATGACTGGATTGGCGATAGCTGGGCGGTACTATTTTCCCATCCAAAAGATTTCACACCGGTCTGCACAACCGAATTGGGATACATGGCCGGTCTGGCGCCCGAATTTGCAAAGCGTAACTGTAAAGTTATTGGCTTGAGCGTTGATCCGGTGGAAAGCCACAAGGGGTGGGCCAAAGATATCGAGGAAACCCAGGGCCATGCGGTCAACTATCCCATGATCGGAGATACGGATCTGGCCGTGTCGAAGCTTTACAATATGTTACCGGCAGAGGAGGAGGGTACTTCCGAAGGCCGTACGGCTGCTACAAATGCAACGGTCCGCTCTGTCTTTATTATAGGACCCGACAAAAAAATCAAATTGATGCTGACCTACCCGATGACCACAGGTCGTAACTTTGACGAAATCTTGCGGGTGCTTGACTCCATGCAATTAACCGTTGAGCATAAAGTAGCTACGCCTGCCAACTGGAAAAATGGCGAAGACGTTATTATCGTCCCGACTGTATCGGATGAAGATGCGAAGGAAATGTTTCCGGACGGTTGGAACACAGTTAAGCCCTATTTGCGCGTGGTTAAGCAGCCTGGTTAAAGCTCCTTGCGAGCCCTCCCGAAGAAGGTAAAATAGCCAAAATCCCGGGTACTTTAAAAAGTGTCCCGGGATTTTTTTAGGCGATTCTCTTTTATTGCAGCAATTTTGTTTCCGGATTATTTAAACTCCAATTATACCAGAAGGTATCAAATCCTTCGAACCGCTGTGGACAGTCCGCCTCGTTTCCTTCAAACCTCTCGTTTTCCAAATTAAATTTGCAACCTGATTTATCGTGAATCCAAACACCATCAACATTCTTAAAGCTTGAACTGGCGGATTGATAAACTGTGGTTGAATGAAATATCGCGGCGCCTTTTGGACGATAAAGAAACAGCTGAATCTCGCCGAGATCGAAAGCTTTCCCGCCTTCAACGGCCGAATGGGGTATTGCATAACTTTGTTCCTGCCAGTGAAAAGTAAAGATTGGCTCCTTTGTTCTTAATCGGGTGTCCTTTGCTACGCTGCCTCTGAAGCCTTCCGGTGACGAGAAATATCGCTGGTAACCATCGCGGCCATCTTCCTGGCCATTTACCGAAAGGACTACAGTGTTTGGATACTCTTTAAGCCAATCTTTCCACATCGCTTTTTTACCAAAAGGAAGTTCTTTTAACTTTGTTCCTTTAAATTCTCCGGCGATAGATTTGCCCCGCATGATGGCCCAGTAAGAATCGGTTTCAAAGTCCTGCATGACTAAAGAGGCGTTCATAAGGCCACCGGATGCTTCAAAATTGATTTCTTTGTTGCCATAGACTCGGTCGTACACGACGGCCGTATTGGCCAGCGGTCACCAAACGGCCGCAAACGCGATGTTGCCAATTCGGTCGTTAACAACCTCGTGGCTGTTTAATAAGTTCAGGCTGTAAGCCCGTGCCTGACCATCGATAACAACGCCCAATACCCAGGAGTCATCGGCGATATTTGCTGAGTCTCCCGGAACAAACTGTGGCTGCGAAATTGCGGCGATTTGTCCGCGCGGGATAATTTGTTTAAACTCCTTCGGTAAATCCTCCGGTTGTGCATGAAGCATAGTTGCAAAACCCAGGACAAATGCGAGCATGAAAGCCAATCGGGAAATGTAAGTCATGTTTTCTCCTTAAATTTTCTATTTGAGACTATCTAGTGCAACGTTTCCTAAACAACCGGGCAATATACAGTGTTAGCGTATTCAGGTGTTAAAGTGTTTATTCAAGTTGAATAATTTCAAGTTATTAGTGCCTGAACACTTGAACACACAAACACGAGAACACTATCATCCAGATTGCGATGATATTTAGAGATCACACTACCGAGTAAACAAGATGAGTCTCAAATTTGTAGTTCGCATCATGTAACCAAAACCCGGCAATGAAAATTCCATGCTAAACGAATTCATTTGGGGGGTCTTAAAACTTTGTCGGCTTTAGCGTCGTCTAACCTAATGTAAATTATCTAAAATGCTGTCATGACACTTCGCTGTCAATAAAGTCATTTTATGTCAAAAGTAAATGGCCGAATGACATAATGACGCTGAAGATAAATGACTTAATGGTCTTTTTAGGGGCAATTTTCAAAATTAATGACTGACTCAGAGTTGATCGGGAAATTTCTCACCGGCGACGTGAATGCATTTAACACTTTGGTCTGGCGGTGGGAGAAAAGTGTTTACAATTTCATTTTACGATACATTGGCGATCGGGAAGAATCGCAGGATATTTGCCAGAAAACATTTATCCGGGTGTACCGAAAACTGAATCGGCTGCGGGACACTGAAAAGTTTTCAACCTGGCTGTATCAGATCGCCATCAACATTTGCCGGGATGAAATCAAAAGCCGCAGCAGGAAGAAGACCTGTTCGCTGGATCATCTGCAGGAAAATAGCAATGGCGCTCAAGCAGGTGTTTTAAATCTTACAACAGACTCAAAGAGCGAGCCCGAGGAACAAGTCCACAAACATGATGTATCAGAATTGATTGGCCGGGCGCTGCAGACCCTTCCGGAGGAACAGAGAGTGGTGATTATTATGAAAGAGTACCAGGGATTGAAATTTACCGAAATTGCCGATGTTTTAGAAATGTCGGTGAATACAGCCAAATCGAGAATGTATTATGGCATTGCCGCCTTACGCAAAATTTTTATGCAGTGGGAAATTAGTAAGGAGAGTTTGAGATATGAAATGTGATCTGTCAAAAGAAAGATTAATCGGCTATTTTTACGAAGACTTGCCTGATGAAGCGATCAAAGACGTTAAACTGCATTTAAAAAAATGCGCCGCTTGTAAAAAGGAGTTGGCGGAATTTAGCAAAACCGCTGACATTCTTAAGACCTGGCCGGATGAAGAGCCCGGGTTAAATCTCAAATTTATTCGCGAAAAGGCATCTTTCCGGAATTGGCTGAAATCTGGCTGGTCAGTTGGATTTGGCTGGCGAAGAATTGCCGTAGGTTTTGCGGGTGGTTTTGCTTTGGTACTGCTAATCTTGGCCGTGCTGAATTTTGAAGCTTCGTATTCTGACGGCGAGTTAAATATCAAGCTGACTCTATTGCCGCGTTCTGAGAAGCAAGCCGAAATAACCGGAGACCCACTGGCGGTTCCGATAACCAAACGTGAGTTTGATTCCTGGAAAGAAGACTCCTATCTCGTAATTCAGGATATGATTCAAAGAACGCAAACTCGCAGCCGTAATGAATATCGAACCGCTTTAAGAGAGTTTGCACGGGACGTCGATTACCAGCGGCGGCAAGACCTGAGCTGGGTAGGAAAAGGATTTGAAGTGATTCATTCCGCAAATGATGACAAACTTCGCCGCACAAACCAGGTCTTGCAGCAATTAATTCAGACAGCTAATTTTCAAAGTGTCCGGCCAAACTTTGAGCAAAATAAGTAGTTAGATTTTCAAAGGAGTTAAATTTAAATGAAAAATAAATTTTTAATACGTTTGCTTTTCTGGCAAATAATTTTTCTGTCAATAATATTGGTTCCGATGTCGAGCTTCGCCCAATCCTCAAAAATTAATTGGGATCGCATGAATCGTGATCTTGAAATAATGCAGGGAATTCTTGACAATCTTTTGGCGCCCTCGAAGCCCATGCTGGCCTTTTCAAACGGCGGCGCGCGCGGGCTTTATTTCGACGGATATGGCGTTGTTTTTCAGATTGACCTGGGAGGGTCGCGTCTAATGGATGTTGTCCGGCTAAGAATGGGCAATGAGTTTGCGCTGGCCAAAGAACTTGCTGAGCAAGCGAAAGCAAGTGCAAGAGCATTGGAAGGCAAACCTATATCGGTACCTCCAGTTCCTGATGAGGGTCCGGTGATAGTTGATGCAACTACAGGAGTAGTCTTGACGAAAGAGGATCTCACAACCGGGAAACGCATCGAATTATTAGAAGAACGCGCCATCGAGTTTCTGCGTGATTACGCCGATGCAATTGGTCAAATTAAACCAACTGACCGGATTACAATCCTGGCCAACTTTGAGCATACTTACGGTGTTTTTGCGGTTCATTTAAGAGGCGCCGAAAACGTTGAGAAAAGCCCATCCGGGTTAAATATTACTGCTAAAAAGAGTGATATAGTCGATTTTAGAAAAGGTAAAATCGATGAAAAGACTTTTCGCAACCGCGTTACTTTTCATAAACGTTTGGACAGCAAACAGAAAAATCGAAACATCGATATCATGGCTAATATCTTGAATACCGCTTTAAACAGAAAACACAGGGGCGAGTTCAGAATGGATAGCAAAAACCGGGGGATTTATTTAGACGGCTTAGGAGCGCTTTTCTTTATTAGGGGATACTTGCTTGGGGAGCGAGATGTTATTACCTATGAATACTATTTGGGGAAGTATTTAAAAGAACAGGAAGAGCTGCAGGCAAGCAGGGTGAAAACCACGATCCAAAGCAAGAGTCCGGAAGAAAGGATAAAAGAATCCATAAAAGGATTTAAGGATGAATTGGTTGAGCTGGTTGGTGATTACGGGCATACGCTCCGCACTCTTAAGCCAACCGAATATGTTGTGGTTAACATAAATTTTAAAGATAACTGGAGAGCACATTTCCTTGAAACTCCCCAACAAGTGATCTTGAAGGTAAGAAAGCAGGATTTGGATCGATATGATCGCGGGGAGCTCACTTTGGCCGCTTTGCGCAAGAAAGTCGAAATTCAAGAATATTAAAAAATAATTACTGGTTTCGAGTTTTGTGTTTTGAGTCAAGCTGCTGTTGTAGGCAACTCGGAACTCTAAACCTGGAATTCGAAACCAGTAACTCGAAACTTATAACCCGAACCAAACGGAGGTAAACATGCTTAAACACATTTTTTCTAACAAAATGCTCAATTATTTACTAATTGCTATGGCGTTCATTTTTGCGATTCAGAGTCAAAGCCAGGCTCAAAGCAAATCCAAAAAAGGCTGGCTTGGCGTCGGTATTCAGGAAATGACTCCTTCGATGAGCAAAGATTACGAACTCGGAAACCGCACCGGATTGCTTATCACCAGCGTCGTTGAAAAAAGCCCCGCGGATGACGCCGGTCTCCGGGAAGATGACATTATCCTTACTTTCAACGGCAAATCAGTTGAACTTTCGGAAGAATTTTCGAGAACAGTACGCAAGACCGAACGGGGCACAAAGGTCAAACTCCTCATCATGCGTGATGGAAAAGAAAAACAAATCGAACTTACGATTGGCAAAAGAAGACGCAGACATTCGTTCGTTTGGAGTGACGACAATAATTTCCAATTTTTTATGGGCAGACCGCAGTTGGGGGTTCAGGTTCATGACCTGAACGGAGATTTAGCCGAGTATTTTAAAGTTAATAGGGATGACGGCGTGCTGATAATTGAAGTAACTGAAGACAGCCCTGCAGAAGCCGCAGGTCTGAAAGCCGGCGACGTTATCACCAGGATCGATGATGAAAAAATTTCAAGCCACGAAGATCTCATCGAGACCCTCGAAGATTATGAAGATGGCGACGTTGCCAGTGTTCAGTTTGTACGCAAAGGAAAAACCCAAAAAGTCGAGGTCGAATTAGAAGGCTCGGACTTTCACAACTTGCATTTTTTCGGCAGCGGCCTGCACAAAGGAAGGAGGCTGCATGTGCCCAATCTACCCCGAATTGAGATTGCTCCCAAAATGCGCTTTGAATTTAAGAGCAGAGGAAAGTCGATTTAAATAAACTTTCTTTTGTACAAAATTATAGAGACTCCCAAAGTGGGTACTTAAAGTATCCACTTTTTTTTTGCCAGATCATAAATTCTCTTGCATTTAATAGAAGGAAAAGATTATTTACTTAGTTATGAAATGACTTAAATTTACAAACCTTGGAGAATACCGATGCTTAGACTCATTAGATGTTCAATTTATATATCAGTTTTTTGCATCGGGTCCCTGCTTGCGCAAACGGAACAAGGTATTAAGACCAAGCTGGCCATTCCTGATTCTAATCAAGTACAAATCCTGAAAACCAAGGATGGTTCTCAATTAATCGGCCGCATCGTAGAAATCCGTGAAACCGAAATTCAGTTCGAAACGCAATTTGGACGGATGACCATTCCTATTTCTCAAATTGAAAATATAACCACCACTAAGGAGACTTCCTTAAAGGACGGAAAATACTGGTTCCCGAATCCAAACCAGACGAGATTGTATTTTTCGCCAACCGGGCGAATGCTTAAAAAAGGCCAGGGATTTTTTGCGGATATTTACGTATTATTTCCTGGATTTGCTTATGGTGTTACTGATAATGTTTCAATCGGGGGTGGTATGTCTCTTGTTCCTGGAGTTGGCATCGAAAATCAGATTTTTTATTTTACACCAAAAATCGGCTTAGTTGCGAGCGAGACTATCAATTTTGCGGTCGGTGCTCTTATTTTAGCTATTCCTGATTTCGATGACGAAAGTGACTCGCCTTTTGTCGGTAGTTTTTATGGCGTCGGTACTTTTGGACCACCCGATCATAGTTTTACAATTGGCCTTGGTTATGGTTTTGTAGAAGACGACCTGGCCAATAAACCCATGTTTTTTTTCGGGGCAGATTTGAGAATATCCAGAAGAATAGCATTTGTAACTGAAAACTTTATCTTCCCTGAAGTAGATGACCCCGTGGTCTCCTATGGACTTCGCTTTTTTGGTGAGAAATTATGTGTTGACCTTAGTTTCTTTAATCCCTTGAGTGATGAGGCGATTTTCCCAGGATTTCCCTACATAGATTTTGTGGTTAATTTCTGAGCAATGACTGCTGATTTACAAAAACTCGCTGCAACTTTGCCGGATAAGCAGCTCTGGCTCGACACGCGCGGCTCGCTGCTTTCCAGATCTTGCGAACTCTTCGGGCTGACAAAAGAGAGTTTTGTGATTCGCAGATTCGATACTCCGCTGATTTGTGTTATTGGAAAGCCTGCAATCAGCGCCATTAAAGAGGCAGTCTCTAAATCCGTGGCAGAGGTCGAGGTCTTAACTTACCGGGAAAGCGTCGCGCATGTCGGCTCGGCTCTCAGCGATTGGCAGGAAGAAGCTGCAATAATTCATGAATTCTCAAATCCGCCGGACATAAAAGAAAAAATCACCGGACAGGTCAGATGGGCAAATGAAAACGAACTTTTGTGGCTGGAAGATGAGTTTCCAGAACTCGCTAAGGACCTTCTGGCAGCCTCCCCGTTTTCACCAATCGCAGCTTTTTTCGTTGAAAATAAACCGGTATCGTTTTGCTGTTCCACTTGTGAATCGGAATCCCTTTGGGATGTTTCCATTGAAACCCTGCCGGGCTACCAAAGAAAAGGGTTTGCAGAATGTTGCGCCAGGTTTATGATTCAACATATGTTTGAGAAGGGCAAGCAGCCTTCCTGGGGCGCATTGAAATCAAACACCGCCTCCCTCAATTTGGCCAAAAAACTAGGTTTTGTCCCGGTGGCGGAGCTTTATCTTTTTTCAAGACTTTCCTCATAAAGCTTCTAAAAGATTTGCATAACACTGATACAATTCTTATATTTTTTCAAAAAGAATAGTTGGTAATCCCACCCTTTTTGTCAAATGTCAAAAAGGGGTCTATCATTTGAGGTAAGTGCAAATCGAAAAAAACCCAATTAAACGCTTCGCCGAACTATTCGAGAAAATGCAGAAGACAGATGTTCAAGAACCAGCGGCCGTAACCCTGGCTACTGCAACTTCGGACGGCAAACCGTCGGCACGGGTGGTTTTGTTAAAAGGCTTTGATGAAAACGGATTTGTTTTTTACACTAACCTCGAGAGCCGCAAAGCAAAAGAGTTGCGGGCAAATCCGTTTGCAGCCCTCTGTTTTTATTGGGAGCCTATTCAGTATCAAGTGAGAGTGGAAGGTCCGGTTGAACGGGTCTCCGAGGATGAGGCGGATAGTTATTTTGCCTCCCGTGCCCGCGGCAGCCAGATTGGCGCCTGGGCATCAAAACAAAGTTCAACCCTTAAAAACCTTGAAGAATTAGATTCACGTTTTAAAAAATATGAAAAGGATTTTGAAGATAAGCCAATCCCCTGTCCGCCGTTTTGGTCCGGGTTTCGGTTGGCGCCGCAGCGCATTGAATTTTGGCAGCGCCAGGAGAACAGACTGCATGTGCGCGAACTTTTTACAAAAGATAAACATAATTGGTTAATTAGCACTTTATATCCATAATTTATTAAAGGAAACTCAATGAAACTACAAGTTCTACTGGTCGCACAATTGATGATTGTCTCAACGGTTTTGGCACAGGATTCTAAAATGAAATTATTGGGTGATTTCCAGGAAGGCTGGGAAAAAAACTGGATAGAGAGAAAATTTGCTGGACCGCCTGCAACATTTGAAATGGTTAAAGAAGATGCTGATTCAGTGCTTCAGGTGACAACCAATCGCTCCGGCTCCGCCCTTTGGCATTCTTTGAATATCAAACCGACAGAGCGGACAAAAATATCCTGGCGTTGGAAAGTCGAGGACACCCTTCCGGATGACACACCGGAGAGAAACAAAATTGGCGATGACTATGTCGCCAGGGTTTTCCTGGTATTTGCACCACATCTGGTTAATTGGCGGACACGGGCAATTTGTTATGTCTGGGCCGCCAACGAGCCGACGGGCACCATTTACCGAAGCCCTTACAGCAACAGCGTGGGCATAGTTGTGGTCCAAAGCGGTAAAGAGAACCGGGGAGACTGGGTGACGGAAAACCGGGGAATTGCCAAGGATTACCGCAAAGTGTTTGGCAGAGCGCCTGAATTATTGATTGCAGTAGCAATTATGGTTGACACGGATAATACAAACAATAGTGCACTGACCTTCTTTGATGATATTATTTTGGACATCCCAAAACCTGAAAAACCCAAGAGCAAATCCAGAGTTAGATTTTAGCACAATGGAACAATTTGGCAAATACGCTCAGGTACAGAAGTTTATAAAAAATCTCAAGCGGCTCATCATCGCTTTTTCAGGCGGTATCGACAGCACTCTGGTGTTAAAAGTTGCCTATGATGTTTTAGGCCGCCCCAACGTCTTGGCTGTAACTGCGGATTCACCGTCCGTCCCGAGAAAAGAATTGGGCGAGGCCAGCCGACTTGCCAAATTAATAGGTGCGCGGCATTGGGTCATTGAGACTGGGGAGATGCAAAACCACAACTACCTGCAAAATCCAGTCAACCGCTGCTACTTTTGTAAATCCGAACTTTATTCGAAGCTTGCAGAAATTGCCCGGCGAGAGAAATTTCAATTTATCGCGAATGGAACGAACTTTGATGATTTAGGCGACTACCGCCCCGGCCTGCAAGCCGCAGAAGAATTTCAAGTAATCAGCCCCCTTAAAGAAGCTCAATTGACCAAGGCAGAGGTTAGACTTTTGGCGAAAAAATTAAACCTGGAAATTTGGGATAAACCGGCGAGCCCGTGTTTGTCATCGCGAATTCCTTATGGCAGTGCGGTTACGGCCAGGAAACTGGCAATGATTGAAAAGGCGGAAGATTTTTTGAAAGGCTTTCATATCAAGGATTTGCGGGTTCGGCATTTCGGCGCCAGGGCCAGAATTGAAGTTCCTAAAAAAGAGCTCGTTTTTATCGAAAAGAATTTTCATAAAATTTCAGCAAAATTCAAAACGATCGGGTTTGACAAGATTGACCTGGCAGAATTTAAAAGCGGCTCTTTGAATGCGGGATTAAATCTCAATGTATAAGCAGCAAATTAGAGAAATACTGAACCGTGTGAAAGATGAACGGATTGCTGTTGACGATGCTCTCTCAAGACTGGAAAATCTTCCTTATGAAGACTTAGGTTTTGCGAATCTCGATCACCACCGGGCTTTGCGAAAGGGGTTTCCCGAAGTCGTATTCTGTCAAAATAAGCGACCGGAACATGTGGTTGAGATTCTTAAAAAATTATCAGTCAATCATGATGTCCTGGCAACTCGTGCCTCAGATGAAATCTTTCAAGTTGTAAAAGACAAGTTTCCGAGTGCCGAGTGCAACGAAATTGCCAGAACAATTGTAGTTAAACATGCAAAATCAAACGGCAAGAAAATAACCCGAAATAAAATTCTGATCGTCAGCGCCGGAACCTCGGATATGCCGGTAGCAGAAGAGGCGGCAGTCACCGCCGAGGTAACCGGCAACCCGGTAGAAAAACTTTATGACGTGGGTGTGGCCGGAATCCAACGCCTTCTCGGCAATAAAGACAAAATCGACAAAGCAAATGTGCTCATCGTCATTGCGGGCATGGACGGGGTTTTGCCTGCAGTCGTGACCGGACTCGTAGACAAACCGGTGATTGCGGTGCCGACTTCTGTTGGGTACGGCGCCAGTTTTGAGGGTGTTGCTCCCCTTCTGACCATGCTCAATGCTTGTTCGCCGGGAGTTGTGGTTGTGAATATCGACAACGGCTTTGGGGCCGGGTATTTTGCTTCGTTGATAAATCGATAAATCAGTAATCAGTGTTTGAGTGTTAAGGTGTTAAAGTGCTAGCGTAATTCTTCTTTCCCCGTCAATTCTTTTAACACTCTAACACTCCGAACACTTTAACACTTTTTAACACTGCTTTTATGAAAATCGCTTACTTCGATTGTTTTTCCGGAATCAGCGGAGATATGATTCTCGGCGCACTTCTGGATGCCGGCCTGGATTTTGAGTTATTTCAGTCCGAGCTAACCAAACTTAATCTTCCGAATTGTAAATTAAAACAGCAAAGGGTTTCAAAGCAGAATTTAAGTGCAACGAAATTTGATGTCATCGATCTTGAGAAAAAAAATTATCGTCATCTAAAAGATCTGAACCGGATTGTCGAAGAATCGGGTTTTGATGAAAAGCTTAAAACGAGGGCCAAAGAAATATTCCTGAAAATTGCCGACGCTGAGGCCAAAATTCACAACCAATCTATCGAGCAGGTCCATTTTCATGAGATCAGCGGGGTCGACACCATCATCGATGTGGTTGGCGCTTTGGTCGGTTTAAAGCTTTTGAATATTGAAAAAATTCAGAGTTCGAAACTCAATACCGGGTCCGGCTTTGTTGAATTTTCACATGGTAAATGGCCGGTTCCCGCTCCGGCCACCGCAGAAATTTTAAAAGGCGTGCCCGTTTATGCAACCGATTGCAAAGCAGAGCTGGTAACGCCCACCGGCGCTGCCATTATCTGTACCATTGCCGATGCCTTTGGCGATCTGCCTGAGATGACAACTGAAAGCATCGGTTACGGAGCCGGCTCTCAGGACTTAGAACACCCTAATGTGTTGCGGGTATTTATTGGAGAAAGGAAAACCCAGGCTGCTATTGAGCAAGATACCGTTTCGATTCTTGAAACCAACATTGACGATATGAATCCACAGTTCTACGACAACATTTTGGAAGAACTTCTGCAAAACGGCGCTCTGGATGTTTATCTAACAAATGTCTCGATGAAAAAGAACCGGCCGGGCATTCAGTTGACAGTCCTGACCCGCCCCGAAGATGAGGATAAATTCGCTCAGTTTATTTTTAGAAATACCACCAGCATTGGTGTCCGAATCCGGCAGGAAAAGCGTAAGAAATTAAAGCGGACCATCGAGGAAGTGGACACGAAATTTGGCAAAGTGAAATTTAAGATTTCAAGCCTGAATGGGGAAGTTCTGAATCGGACACCGGAATATGAAGACTGTAAACGTATCTCAAAAGAGCAAAATATTCCATTGAAAGCAATCTATAAAGAGATAGAGCGAAAATGAGAATTTTTAAGTATTTAGGTTGCATTTTATTTCTAATCGTACTTTTGACTGCCTGTGGTAAGGGGCAAAGCCAGAAAGCCGCCTCAGCTCAGTCTGCAGAGGAGCAGGGAAATATCAGGCCTTCTCTCAAAATTGATGGCATTTCATTAGAAGTCGAAATTGTTCAGGATGCCGAATCCCGTCAGCTCGGCTTGATGTATCGCGAAGAATTGGCAGAGAATCTCGGAATGCTTTTTGTCTTCGAATCGACGCGAATCCTATCCTTCTGGATGCGCAATACATTTATTCCACTCGACATCGCCTTTGTTGATGCTGCGGGTGTGATTGTCGATATCCAGCGTATGGAGCCGCTGGACGAATCAAAACATTATATTTCCGCGGCACCGGCGCTTTATGCCCTCGAAGTCAATGCCGGGTGGTTTGAGAAGAATGGGATAAAAGTGAGGAGTCAGGTTCAGTTTTAGGAGAGAGCGTGGTGGTGGGCAAACCTATATTACACTTTACCCCGTGGGATAATAGAGTCCGTTTTTTTTGTTCAAACAGCCAAATGCTTAAGAAAAAACTAATATTCAAATCCAATAACATTTTATCCAACGGGGTAAACAAAATCCTCGAAAAGCTCGGAGAAGCCCGCCTGCTAATGACTTGCCTAAGAGAAAGTTTGGAGATTCTGAATGGCTGATTTAGTCGGAAAGACAATCCTACACTACAGAATTATTGAGCAAGTCGGGCAGGGCGGCATGGGCGTGGTGTACAAAGCCGAAGACACCAAGTTAGAACGCACTGTCGCCATTAAATTCCTGCCGCGCCAAATTACCGTTAATTCAGAAGAACGGGAAAGGTTTAAGATCGAGGCCAAAGCCGCCGCATCCCTGAACCACCCGAATATCGCTACCATTCATGCCATCGAAGAAGTCGATGCTGAAATGTTCATTGTCATGGAATACATCGAAGGCAAGGAATTGCATGAAATCGTAGGGGCACGGGGCCCCGTGCCCCTACCTGACGTCGTCGATTACGCCGCCCAAATCGCCTCCGGTCTGCAAGCCGCTCACAAAAAAGGCATCACCCACCGGGATATCAAATCTGCCAACATCATGATTACCGCAGAAGACCAGGTCAAAATTATGGACTTCGGCCTGGCCAAGATGCGCGGCGGCGTGAAGTTTACCAAGGTAGGTACAACGTTGGGAACAGCCGCCTATATGTCCCCGGAACAGGCACGGGGTGAAGAAGCGGACGAACGCGCGGACCTCTGGTCTCTCGGCGTGGTTTTGTACGAAATGCTCACCGGGAAAATGCCCTTTCCCGGTGATTATGAGCAGGCGGTAATGTACGCCATCATGAATGAGGAACCAGAGCCGGTTTCTGTCTCGCGTTCTGAAACACCAGAAGCGTTACAGCAGATTGTGGACAAATCCTTGCTCAAATCGTTACAACAACGTTATCAAAACATAGATGAGATGCTGACAAATTTAAGAGAGGTCGGAAATCACCTTGACACCGGAAAGACCAGACCTTCTATGCAGACAAAAACATCAAGGAGACCCCCTGTACTTGTATATGGTGGCCTGGCTGCTGTTGTCGCTTTAGTTGTTTTGATTGGAATATCCTTCTTCCCCAAACAGAGCGAGAGTATCGATTCGATTGCCGTGTTGCCATTGGACAACCTGTCGGGGGACACTGAGCAGGACATCTTTACTGCCGGCATGCATGAAGCCCTGATTACTGAACTCTCCAAAATTAGTGCCCTTCGTACGATTTCTCGAACTTCTGTAATGCGGTACAAAGAAACTATGAAATCCATACCCGAGATTGCAAAGGAGTTGGATGTGGATGCCGTGGTGGAAGGTTCTGTTCTCCGTTCGGGAGACAAAGTGCGAATTACCGTACAATTGATTGGCACAGACCCAGAGCGACATCTTTGGGCCCAGACATTTGACCGTGACCTGGTCGATGTGCTTGCTCTACACAGCGAAGTAGCTCGCCAGATAGCCGATGAGATTCAGATTAAAGTTACGCAGGATGAAGAAAGTCAATTGAGAAATGCAGTTGCTGTAAAGACCGAAGCCTATGAGAACTACCTTCTGGGCAGACATTACCTTCGGATTCGGTTGGGTTCAGAGAATTTGTG
>JADFPY010000046.1:0-18084 GCA_022562085.1 candidate division KSB1 bacterium
GAGAAATGCCTTGATAGCCTCCATTCATCGGTATATACTCTTGAGCCAAGTTCAACATGTGTATTGATAATTCTATTTAAGGTGCTTCGCTTAACGTCTTTAACTTTTACCGCTCTTACCTGTTTTGTTTCACGATCTAAGACTCCGGCAACTGCAATTTTGTCTCTGGTATTCCGACCTTGACCGCCTTGAAGTCTTTTGTCTCTGTGCTTATTCTTAGCCTTGCCACCGATATACGTTTCATCTGCTTCTACAATACCCTTGAGTAAGGTAGCGTCTTGAGCCATTGCTTTGCGGATTTGCATTTGCATACGCCAAGCAGTATCTTTGTTGACTTCCAAATGCCTTGATAATTGTCGGGAACTTATACCCTTTTTAGCATTAAGGATAAGCGAAACAGCGAGGAACCATTTTTGCAAGTCTAATTTGGTATCGTGGAAAATTGTGCCGACCGTAACACTGAAAGACGTATTGCAGTTGTTGCAATGGTATCGACTTTCTTTTGGGAGTGGGGTTTGGTTTGTGGAATAGCAGTAAGGACAGACCGGAAACTTATTCCATCTTACTTTTTCAAGGTGAGAGATACAAGCGGTATCGTCTGGAAACTGTTTGTAAATTTGGATGATATTCATTATATTTGCCTCAGCTGTTAGTATGTCACTACCAATGACTAAGACAAATATAAGAAACTTAAATCAGAAAGTCAAGCTTTTTCTTTCTACCAATAAATGGGACATTACCTAAATTTAAACTAATTCTTCATCATGACAAAAACGAAAACCAACATAGAAATTAAAAGCGAGTATTATCAGGAAATTGAAAAAATTGTCGGACAATCGAACCAGTTTCAAACTGTTTCTGAGTATGTTAACTTTGTTTTAAAAGAAATGTTGTTTGGATTTACTGATTCGGGAAGAACAGAATCAGAAGAAGACCTGATTAAAAAACGGCTGCAAGGTTTAGGATATATGTAATGCATCGTAGTCGACCCAATATAATTTTAGTGACTGTCGATTCATTGCGCGCAGACCATCTGGGTTGCTACGGCTATAGCAAACCAACCTCGCCTAACCTCGATCAATTTGCACGAGAAAATTCACTTTTTCTCCATACCTTCTCTGACGGTCCGAATACACCCCACGCATTTCCGGCTATTATGGCGTCGCAAAATTCACTGATGTTCAGCAAGTTGGGATTGTTTGATGCGCCGGTTACTTTAGCCGAAGTTTTTAAATCCGCCGGGTACACAACCCTGGGTTTCAATGCCGCAAATCCCTATGTGTCACGGTCCTTTCATTATGATCGAGGTTTCGATGAATTCCATGACTATCTGGATTTTTCAGTTCCAACTGATTCACTTACGTCGTGCCGTCAATCAGAAACCGGGATCAATATTCCGGAACTCGATTTAAATCGCTACTTGATCTCAGATGAGGTTGTTCGTTCAAAAGCTTATCTTGAGGAAAGAATTAATTCAGATTGCTTTGATGCAATCAATAGTGTCTCGGGAGAACCTTTCTTTCTCTGGATCCATTTTATGGATACCCATTTCCCGTATTTGCCTCAACCATCGGCACAACTTGCATTAGGCATTGAATCGATTTCAAAAGAGGAAAATTTCAAACTCAACACTCGGGTCAGGGAAAATATGCCTTTATCCTCGGGAGTGCTTTCCAGGGTCGTCCAACTTTATGATGCTTCAATTCGACAGCTCGATTCTAAAATTGGTGAGTTGTTTGAATTTTTAAAGAGGCGAAATATTTTCGAATCTTCAATGATTGCTTTTACTGCTGATCATGGTGAGGAATTTAAAGATCACGGTGATTTGCAGCACAAGTCAAAACTGTTTGATGAGTTGATTCATGTGCCTCTTCTCATCAAAAAACCTCATCACCAAAACAGTGAGGTGCATGAAGAATTAGTCAGTTTGATGCAGTTGGCGCCGACCCTCCTTTCTTCCGTTGGAATCGAGAATGTGTTTGAAACAAACGGGATTTTCGATAGCATTCCTGGTGCCTCAAACTATAGCCATTCACAAGTTTTCTCGGGTGCAAGTTATTGCGGGGATAATGCAACGCCGGTGGACCGGAACCTGTTAAATATTGACGTCCTGCCCAAAATTTACTCCTGTAGGGAGGATTACTGGAAATTAATCATGGATTTTGGAAAAGATCAAAAAATGCTTTTTAATTTGATTGCGGATCCTCTTGAGACGCAAAATCTTTATCAGAAAGAGAAAAACACAGCGTCACGACTCGAGGAAAGATTGCTAGAACGTATTGTAAGCCTGGAAAAGAGGTGTTTGAAATCGAAAATTGCTAAAGTCCGCAGAAGAGTCTTATCCAATCCTCAGGAAGCCAATGCCGTACGACTTTCATCTTGACCCGGAGAAAAAGTGGCGTCAGCAGTATCTTACCTGCAAAAATCACATTCTACCTTTTATTTTGGAGAAGGTAAATTTACCTCCAAATGCTCAGATTCTGGAGATCGGCTGTGGCGAAGGTGGCGTATTAAAAGCTTTCATTGAACGCGGTTTTACTTGTTACGGCATTGATCTCTCTCCTTCTCGTATTGAAAATGCTAAGAAAATTCTCAAGGAGGAAGTTGAGAAAAAGCTGGTGGCTTTTTACGCCTTCGATATTCACGATGATCGGCACTTTGAGCATCTTTTCGGCAAAATAGATTTGGTTATTTTAAAGGACGCGATTGAGCACATTTATGATCAAGAAAAATTTATGACAGCCCTTCATAAATTTATCAAACCCGAGGGCTCCGTATTTTTATCCTTTCCGCCGTGGCGCAATCCATTTGGCGGACATCAACAAATAGCTGCCTCGGTTTTGAGATATGTACCCTGGTTTCATGTTTTACCTCGCGGTTTCTATCAGAGTATTTTGAAATTGTTTGGAGAATCGAATAAAAATATTCAAACGCTCTTGGAAATATATGACACCCGTTTATCTATTAGGAAATTCGAGAGAATTCTTTCTTTGTCTAAATGGAAAACCTGCAGAAGACAGTTTTTTTTAATAAATCCGGGATACGAATTTAAGTTTAGATTGAAACCTCGAAAACAAATCGGTTTCATCGGCCATATCCCTGAATTAAGGGATTTTATTTCTACTGCGGTTTATTACATTGTTAATTAAATTTTAACAGTCGCAGTTAAAATGCCGATATATTAAAAAAGATTTTTAAATCCCGAAAATGATAAGTATAACTCAATACATCATCGCTTTTATTTTATTGTTTACTGGAAAACCCGAGTTTGGTGACCGGCTCGACCTTGGGCTAATCAATAATGACTCACTTAACGAAGTCTCGGGCCTTGCTGCTAGCAGAAAAAATTCCAACGTTCTGTGGACTCATAATGATTCCGGTGATGAGAACCGGGTCTTTGCCATCGATGCAAATGGTAAGCACCTTGGGACATTTTTAATCGAAGGCGCTGAGGCCCGCGATTGGGAAGATATTGCTGTGGGTCCGGGTCCGATAGCAGGCAAGCAATATTTGTACATCGGGGACATCGGAGATAACCTCTCACAATTCGAGATTAAACATATTTACCGGGTTATGGAACCTGAAGTAAATTGTGATCAGCCGCCTCTTGATGCGACACTGAGCGGAGTTGAAGCGATTTCCTTTCAATATCCTGATGGCAAGCGGGATGCCGAGACCCTCATGGTTGATCCACTTACGAAGGATATTTACATTGTGTCCAAGCGGGAAAGCAATGTCCGGGTTTATCGCGCACCTTACCCACAATCGACGACACGGACAATTACTTTAGAGTATGTGGTGACACTTAACTTAAATAATGTCGTCGGCGGCGATATCTCGCCGTCAGGAAATGAGGTTGTTATTAAAACCTACAGGGCGATCTACTATTGGCGCAAATCCCCTGATGAAAAATTCTGGAAAATATTTGACAAAGATCCCATTAGCGTTCCTTATATTCCGGAGCCGCAGGGGGAGGCGGTTTGCTGGCGAGCTGACGGCCTGGGGTATTACACAGTCAGCGAAGAACCTGGAGGAATTCCCTCGCATCTTTATTTTTATCCCCGCTTAAATGCGGGTTCACTCGGTCAAATCAAGTCAACCAGAACCTTCCACTTAACACAAGTTTTCTAAGCTTTACAATTTTTTCAAAGCGCACGCAACCCACATTTATTTCTTCTCAATATCAGTAAAAAAAATATCCCTTGACATTCACTTGGTTGTGCAAGATATTATTTGAGCATTTTTTCAAGCAAACTACATATGGCCAAAGTCTCCAAAAAAGTTCTCGTGATCACGTACTATTTTCCGCCATCCGGAGGGGCCGGGGTTTAACGGACTTTGAAAGTCGTCAAGTGTTGGCGGGAATTGGAGTGGGAGCCGATCGTACTTACCGCAAAAATGCCGACTACCCCGCTTATGATGAGTCGTTACTCTCTGAAATTCCTGAAGGAATTAAAGTTTACCGCTCACGTATTTTTGAACCGTTCTTTTGTACAGAAAATTCACCGGACGCAAAGCAGCCGAATCAACGGATATCGCCACGCTTTCGCTGAGCCAGAAGAGTAAGCAAAAATTGAGCGAACGTTTGTCCGAGTGGATTCGGGCAACTTTTTTTATCCCGGATGCGCGAATTGGCTGGCTTTTTTTTCTTATTTCAAAGGGAAAAGAATTTTAAAAAAAGAAATGTTCAAATAATTTATTTCTTCAGCGCCTCCTTACACAACGCATTTGATTGGCAAGAAGCTGCACCTCGCCAGTAAATTGCCCTGGATAGTTGATATTTCGCGATTCCTGGATCGGTTGGGTTTCGACGCTGCAGTGGCGTCCCAAGCTGTCGCGGGCAATTTGAAATGAAAATGGAGGCCTCGGTTCTTCGTCACGCTGATCGAATTCTGACTGTCACGCGCGGTTTAAGAGAAGATTTGCTGAGCCATCCTGTGTTTCGAAGTCCAGGTTTTTAACTATACATAAGTAAAAATCCGCTTTGATTTATAATACCGGTGTGTTATATTTTACTTAATTCTACATCTTAAATTAAAATATGGGTAAGATGCTGTTATGATTGCCTCAAAGATTGACCGTTTCATGGATAAGTACAATGACAACATCAAAGTGAAAATTGAAAAATATCTACCAGAAAAGGCATATGTTTTTCTAAAAAAGGGGGTGCAGCAAAAACATAGATTCTTTTACAATCGTCATCTTTACCGTTCACTAAAACACATTCTAGAAGAGAGGAAGTCAGAGGGTTTGTTTGAGAATGATCTGGATTTGCTTCAAAAGTTGCACGAGTTATTTCCTCCACATCGCACCCTTTCTTATAATTTTAACGCTATCATCCATCGGGCAAGGGGTCGTTTTGACAAGATATTAAAACAGGGAATCTTGTTAAAAGGTATGGATGTGCTCGATATTGGTGCAGGGCATGGAGAAAACCTTTTTTTGTGTGACGAGTATGAGTTTGATTCGGCCACTGGAGTCGATCACTCAGCCGAAAGATTTTATTCACATACAAATCGATTATCGGTAAGCTTGAAAAATCGCATTACTTTTATCGAGGGGGATTTATTAAGAATGAGCTTGCCCGCTGAAAGCTACGATTTTATTATTTCAATTAACAGCTTTGAGCATTTTGCTAATCCTAAAATTGTTATTGACGAAAGTTACAAAATCCTCAGACCCAATGGCTATTTTTATATTGATTTTGGCCCGCTATTTCGAAGCCCTTTTGGGGCACATCGATATCGCTATATCGGAGTCCCCTATATCCAGAATTTATTTTCTGACGAAATCGCATATCATTTTCTTTACAATAAATTGAAAATTAATCCTGGAATTAATACTTATACTGGTGCAGAGATAAAAGATAGAGACCCTTATATTGAGATGAATAAATGGTGTTATCAGCAATTTGAGCAGCTGTTTAAGCAAGACGGGCGCTGGGACGTTGTCCGTTTTAATAAAGAATGTAACTACAAGTATCATTGGATGACTGAAGTATTTGATGATGAGCTGATGGAATTTTCCCAGAAAGATCTTTTCGTGACTGAACTTACGGTTATTTTGCAAAAGAAGGATTATTAATGTCTGTTTCCATGAGTTTTATGTTTTTTTCTTAAAAAGGATTTTTTTGCCGACAAATAGAAAAAAGGTTTTAGTTATTACCTATTATTTCCCGCCGGCGGGTGGAGTGGCGGTCCAACGCACACTGAAATATGTGAAATATTTGCGTGAGTTCGGGTGGGAACCTGTGGTATTGACGGCTCGCTGTGCGGATTATCCTGTTTACGATGAAAGCCTTTTCTCTGAAATCCCCGAAGGGGTGAAAGTTTATCGTTCTCTTATTTTTGAACCATATAAAATCTACCGTAGATTTACTGGCCGTAAGGCTGATGAGTCCACAGATATTGCGACGCTTACTTTAGATGAGCCCACTAAAAATAAGTTCAGTGAAAGAATTTCCGAGTGGATTCGTTCCTCTTTTTTTGTTCCGGACGCTAGAATCGGGTGGTTGTTTTTTGCCACTTTTCTAGGAAAAAAAATTCTAAAGGATGAAAAAATTGACCTCATTTACTCTTCTGCAACTCCTTACACGACCCACTTGATTGGATTAAAATTACGTCGATTTTCTAAATTGAAATGGGTCGCAGATTTTCGTGACTCCTGGATTGGATGGCACCAAACTCCTCAATGGCGACCCGGAATTTCAAAAAAAATAGAATATAAGATGGAGGGTGCAGTCCTACGAGAAGCCGATTGTGTTATCACAGCTTCGGAAGGAATTAAGAATGATTTGTTAAGCAGACATTCTGACTTACACGAGAAGAAGTGGGTGGTGATTACGAATGGATTTGACGCCGAAGACTTTTTGGGTCTGGAAGCGATGCCCAGGGTAAATAAATTAACAATTACCTATACAGGCTCTTTGGATGGGGTGCGAAATCCCGAAAGTTTTATTTCTGCTTTGGAAAATCTATCCAAGGAATTCGAAGATCTAACTGAAAATCTTCACGTTAGATTTGTAGGTAGAATTGGCGAACCTATTGTTAAAAGGATTGAGGGGTCCTGTGTTAAGTCAATTTTTGAAATGATTCCTTTTGTATCGCATTTTGACAGTCTCAGATATATGCTGGCAAGTGATGTCTTGTTGATTCTGGTCGATGCCGCTGATGTAAATCGTGCCATGATTAGCGCCAAGTTATTTGAATATATAGGCGCAGGCGGGACTATCCTGGCAATAGCGCCGCAGGGAGACTTAACCGAGTTAATCTGTAATAACAATTTGGGTTTTACAGTCTGTCCTAAAAATATTGCAGGGATTAAATCAATTCTTCAACAACTTTTAAAATTGTTTAAATCTGGGGGAAAATTTAAGCCTTTTGACGAACAAGTTGCTAATAAATTTGGACGCAAAGGACTCACGGCAAAATTAAGTTCTGTATTTAATGACTTGTGCCAGCACGCATAGGTATTGAAATCAATTATGCAAAAGGTCAAGAGTCAAAGTCGACTGATTAAGGAGATAACTGATTTTTATGAAGTTTTTCTCGAAACAGAGCAAGAACTTTTTCGGAGAAAAACAGCGGGGATTAGGTATTGGCATTATATCCGTTTTGATTTTTTCAATGAACTACTTAATGGTAAAAAATGGATTGAAAAAATTGATCATCATGAACATAGAACACTGTTAATGAAAGTTGGAATTGCTACCAATCTTCTGAAAAACAGCCTGTTGCATGGCGTGAGAAAAGATAAAAGTAAAGATGACGTATTGGTTCTCAGCTCGGCAAAAAAAAAACAGAAGGGTAGCAGCTATATCGACCCTTATACTTATTATTGGTTGCGGAAAATGCGACATCCATATACTGCCTGGGAAGATCATTTGCTCTGGTCCCATAGAAAACACGGGCAGCAACCTGGTTTGTTCTTTTTGGATGATTTGTATGTACGAGCAATCTTTTACAGATTTTTGATGTTTAGAAAAATATGTTTGGCTAGTGAAGATGAAATCGATTTTTTAAGGCAGTTTGCTATGAAATTTGATCTTGAAATACCAAAAAAGAAACTCATTTCTCTCCTTACAAATGTAGTTGCCCTTCACAAATCAAATTTCGGCTATATAAAAAACAAGCTTTCCGAAAAAGATATCAGATTGGTCGTTTTGATTAATCATTATGAACCGTTGAAAATGCTGATTGTTTCTATCGCCAGGTCATTGGGGATTTATACTGTAGAACTACAGCATGGGAACATGGGCCGATATCATATAGCATATAATTTTGGAAATACGAATACCTTAACAACTCTACCAGATGAAATCTTGACCTTTGGGGAGTTTTGGAACGAAACAACAACGATTTCCCAAAATAATGTAAAAATGACCTCTACTGGGATGCCATTTTTTGAGGAAAACCTTAGTCAAGTAGAGTTGAGTCCTTGCATGTCTGATAACAAAAAAGTAAAAATCCTTATTCTAAGTCAGGAGGTCATTGGCCCCCAATTAGCTCTCATGGCAATAGAACTCTTTCAACGACTTGATCCTGATGGATATGAAATTTGGTACAAACTTCATCCGAGGGAGTATGGAGGGAGTTGGAAAGTAAATTATCCTTCGGAATTCGAGAACCTTAACATTAGGGTGCTCGCCGACTGTGATCTATATGCTTTGTTCGCCCAAAGCGACATCCACATTGGGGTTTATTCCACGACTATTATGGAAGGGCTAGCCTTTAATAAAAAGCTTATTTTGGTTGAGTTATATGGGGTTCACTATTTTAGTGATTTAATTAATTCTGGCCGGGCATTTTTTGCAAGAAATTCCGATGAGATTCAGATGGCTATAGAAAATGACTCAACGCAATTTTTAACCGGACGCGGTTTGTCTTACTATTGGGAACAAAAGAGTGTCGAGAAAATTAATCAACGGATTTCAGAAATTCTAAAATGAGAAGATTCTTTTTTTTTATTCAAGCTCGTATGAATTCCTTGCGTTTGCCTGGGAAAGTTCTAATGCCATTAGCCGATGGCATTTCTCTTGTAGATTTTGTCTACCGAAGAATTCGAAAATCAAAATTCTTTACAACTGAGCGGACATACCTGTTAACGTCAGACAACGTTGAAGATGATAAATTAGTTGAACACTTTAATCGGCATAAGTGGAATTATTTTCGAGGGGATGAAGAAAATGTATTTAAGCGCTTTCGGGATTTAGCATTTAACAATCGATTGGAATTCAAGTCGTGAAATTAATTGTAGCGTTTGTCCAAAAATTGTTGTATGATAGGCCATGGCTCGATAACTCCCATTTTGTTATAAGGTTAGCTCAAAAACAATATAACAAAAATATGAGTAATTCGGGCCTTTTTTATTTAGTTTAACCGGACACTTATGCCGTAGAATTCAATATCAATCATTCCGGCACTTGGTTTTCAGTGAGTATACCGGTGAAAACTTTTTTCGTGACTTCTCGTGCCTAACTCTTCCATTAGTAGCTTAAATACTAACATTTCTCACTGGTTCAGCAAGGCAGGAGTGTAAAAATCAGTGAGCACAGCAAACGTATTTTTACATAAGTTCAGCTTTAGTTTCTGCAAAAATACGCTCTGCTGATTTTTGCGGTCCTATTTTTCACCTATTGATGTTTGTAAAGAAATTTGCATAAATGAACTTTTTCATTGTAAGTGCAATAATAACAATATAAACCAGTGAGAAATGTTAATTAAATATCAAATAAATGTTCAGGTTTTTTTATGACTCCGAAAAGAAAGCCATCTTCAAAAAAACGACGAAAGAATTCAAATGTCAATGCAAAAAATCAGATGAGATTTAAGCAATTTCTTCAAAGCCATCCTAATCTTTTACCAATGGCCGTTCTCTTTATCTTGTTGGTTGTCTATTTTCAAGAGGTGTTCTTTGGATTCAAAACTTTTCTGCCTCCGGATACGTTAAGTTCGAAAAGTATTTTACAGTTCAGGGAAGAGGCATTGAGCAATTGGATTTATCCACTATGGAATCCATTCGTTTTTTGTGGAATGCCTTCCTTTGCCAGCTTGCAGACGACCCCCTTTGTGGACATACTTGGTGATGTTTTTTATTTTTTTCATCTAATGTTAGGTAAAATAATTCCTGTTAATGATTTCGCGACCCGCAAGTTCCCCAATTATTTCTTGTTTGGGATCTTTACTTACATTTTAATGATGAAATTTCTTGGAAACAGAATCGTAGCATTTTTTGCAAGTTGTGCTATTGTGTTTCAACCTGCAGTTATCGCATTTACCGCTTTCGGACATAACGCAAAGATAGCCACAGCCGCACTTATACCGCTTATATTTCTTTTGCTCGATGAGGTATTAGAAAGGCGAACATTGAAATATCTGGCATTGCTTGCCCTTACCGTTGGGTTGGAATTATTACGAGCTCATACACAAATTGCCTACTATTCGTTCTTGATGATGGGATCTTTCATCTTTTATTGGCTTATTTATGCAAAGATTACGAAAAAACCTAACGACCAAATTGCAAAGTCTTTAAGTATGGCTATAGCGGCTATTCTGCTAGGAGTTGCCATGTCATCTTGGCTATATCTTTCGGCCTATGAATATGTTGAGTTTTCAATTCGAGGGGGGAGCAAGGGGCTTGATTTGGGGTATGCAACCAATTGGTCATTTGCCCCGAAAGAAATTATTACCTTTTTTATCCCCTCTTTTTTTGGGTTTGGTGGACAAACATATTGGGGAGAAATGCCGTTTACTGAGTTCCCGTTATATATGGGAATTGTGACATTGTTTTTGACTGGGATTGCATTGCTGCTTAAAAGGAATGGTTATGTCCTTTTCTTCGGATTGTTGGGATTGATAGCCCTTATTATTTCTTTTGGCAAACATCTTCCAATTCTTTATGACCCTTTGTTCAATTATCTACCCTTCTTCAATAAATTTAGAGTGCCTAGCATGATTCTGATACTGTTGCAAATCTCGACGGTAATTTTGGCAGGATTTGGATTGCATGCCTTGCTTACACTAAACCAAAAGTCGGAGAAAAACAGAGTCAAAAAGTATGTTTATTTTTTTGGGGGGATATTAGGTGGTTTGACGTTAGGGGTGATGTTTGGCAAAGGGATGTATTTGGACTGGGTTTCCGCATCAGGAAAGCAACTCAGCCCGGTACTTAAAGAGAGTGCCTACAAAAATACGCTTTCAGATGCTGTTATTATGATCCTTTTTGTTGCAGCGACAGGAGTCGTCATTCTGAGTTATTTAAGAGATAAGATGAAGTTTAGTATTATGTCCTACATTATTATTAGTTTAGCTATCCTGGATCTTTGGATTGTAGGGTTTAAGATAATGAACCCACTACCTAATCTTGATGAAGAATCGTATTTTTCAGCAACTCCGGCCGTTCAGTATTTGAAACAGCAAGAGGGGTTGTTCCGGATTTTCCCGGTTGTCGATGACAAGCCGGAGAACTGGTATGCCTATCACAAAATTCAGAGTATCAAGGGGTACCATGCAGCCAAGCTGAAAAATTATCAGATATTTTTAGACAAAACTAGCTTGGTTAGCAGGAACAGATTTGGATTGCCATCGTTTCTGTCCAAATACTTAACCGTTGTGATGAGTAATGGTAAACCTTCATTGCAAGCTGTCCCACATGAGCAAATATCTCCCGAAAGATTTAATGTGGATAATGCGCTTTTGGATATGTTGAATGTCAAATATATACTTTCGATTTATCCTATTGAGGATTCCCGCTTTAAACTTGTGTTAAAAGGCAGACCTTTTGTCTATGAAAATACCGAAGTTTTGCCCAGAGCCTTTTTTGTTAGCCGGATAAAGATTGCAAGTAGTGAAGATGAATTTTACAATTATTTGAAGAGTGGAAAGTATAATCCGGCCGAAGAGGCCGTTTTGTATGAAAAACCGGAGTTTGATTTGATCGTATCGAGTGAGAATAAAGTAGTGATTTCTTCCTACGATATTCATCAAATCATGCTCGATGCTGAAGTGATAGAACCTGGTTTAATGGTTCTGAGTGAAATTTATTATCCGGCAGGATGGAAAGCCTATGTGGATGGTAACGAAACCACAATTTATCAGACCAATGGTATCTTGAGGTCAATATTTCTCCAGCCAGGTAGTCATAAAATCGAATTCATTTTTGCTCCAAAGTCTTTTAGTATAGGATTCACGATAACGATATTTTGTTTGGTTCTGACTTTGGGGATCTTCGTTTACGATTGGAAGTTCAGAAAAAGTATGATTATGTAGAAAATATTGGAAAGTAGATTGTTTCCCCATTATCCCTGGTTATGCTCGAATCCACCAACCAAATATAGATACCGAACCAAAAACCATCAGCAAAAATACTTTAATTTACAGTGTTGGGTCTCTTTTAGCCTCAATTATTCATGAACCGAAAATTTTTGCACTAATTCCTTGAGTTCACGTATAAAAAAGCAGTTGCATCCGCGCACCCGCAGGCTGATGTCGAAGTTGGATGGAAAATTTATGCAGAGGCTAAGCCAAAGTCGTATTTTGATAACAAACCCGATCGGTTATCTAGATTTTTTACATCTCCAAACCCAGGCTCGTTTGGTCCTAACGGATTCTGGTGGTATGCAGGTTGAAACCAAGTTATCTCGGAATTCCTTGTTTGATCCTCCGATCCTGCACGGAATGGCAAATTACTCTCCGTGAAGGCACAAAATACTTGTGCCGACAAATGA
Organism: candidate division KSB1 bacterium; assembly: GCA_022562085.1. Classification (NCBI taxonomy): domain Bacteria; kingdom Pseudomonadati; species Candidatus Zhuqueibacterota bacterium. Next base: position 12,725 of record JADFPY010000046.1, read on the forward strand.
GGACGCCGTCGTGAATGCCACAAAAAGTACTCTCAAGCAAAAAAAATATAAGCCAGCTAAGATTCGATATTGGGATGGGGAAACTGCTTCTCGAATAGTAAATATCCTCAAAAAAATATTTCATTGATTGTAATTGATGTCTTATGAGAAACAATTAAATACGTTGCGTAAGCCGAATTGTTTTGTCATATTGGCTATGTTTTGCAATCAAGTGATTTTTTAGTAGCGCGAGTATTCTTGAAAATAAATTGCATTGGGACATCAAAAAAAATTTCTTCAAAGAATGATTTATCTGATCCATATTTATAAAGGATAATCGAAATTTGTGAATAGATTTACAAGTTTTTGATGTTTAGATATTTTATGAATGTTCAGTGATTTTATTTCTCTTCAAGACAGATGAATATACAACAAAATCCCGTCGAAAAGAATGTTACTGTTATGGAGTATGTATCATGCAATATATGTGAGAGCTGTCAATATGATCTTGTTTATCAGATAGACGTGAACTACAATGTGATGCGTTATTACAGGTATGCAAGGAATATTCCTAACAAAGAAAATATGACGGGTACGTTTTCCATTGTCAGATGTAAAAGATGTTGACTTCTTTTTACGAATCCTCGTTTTATACATGATGCTCAAGCTTCAGTTTATTCAAGCAACAGAATTCTTGGAGGTAATTGGAAAAATTTCATGTATTTATTTGATCAAGCTCAAAATGATGAATGCCAAGACTTGAATAACGAGAAATTATTGCATCCGGACTACGGTTGGAAATTTGATATTATCAGAGACTATGCTCCCGGAAAAGAAAAAACTTCACTCTTAGATCTCGGTTGTGGAACGGGCCATTTTGTGTTGCAGGCACTTGAACAAGGCTTTGATGCATGGGGTGTAGATATCTCTCAAGATCGCATCAGATACGCGCAACAAACTTTAAAGTTGGAAGATCGGGTTCAGCATGGAAATATAGAGGAAGCCTTCCCTAATCGCACTTTTGATATTATTACTCTCTGGGATGTCATTGAGCATATCCATGATCCCAAAGCCTTGTTAAACTCTTTAAAGCAGGTCGCCCATTCTCAGACGCATATTTTTGTTTTGACCATGTCAATAGATTCAATTACTTATAAGCTATTCAGAAAACGCTGGAACTATATCAATCCCACGCAGCATCTGTTTTATTGCTCGGATTCGACAATCCGTGAGCTATTCGTTCGTTCGGGTTGGGAGGTGTTAGGTAAAACGATGGATGACTCGCGAAGTAAAAATTTTCTGCGCTTGCTGACTAAAGTAATTATTGGACAGCTCAATAATTTTTTCTTTCAAGTTTATGCTCCCATTTCCAGTAAATTTAAGATTTTTAAGCCTTTGTTCAAACCTCTGCAAAAAAAAATCAGCGATGAGCGTATGCAAAAAAGACTTGAAAACTTATATCCTGGCATGTATGTTGGTCGGTATCACGATAACTTTGTTTTCATCGGTAGATTAAAAGCCAAAGCTTGAGGATTGAATAGTTTGAGAAGAAAGTACAAGTGTTGTTATGTTAAGAAGAAAAGATTTTTCATAAAGAGTTATTTGTTGACATTTTGGAAGGATTCTGGAATGATACCACTCGATTTCTCAAAATGGAGTTAAACTTACTGCAGTGGGCAGACCGTTCTTTGAAGAGCAGATTAAGTCATTATCAAACCCCAGCAGCGTAATAAAACTAGAATTCTTATCTTAAGTCAGGAAACCATCTGATCATCATTTGGGTAAAATTGCTATCGAACTATCACAAAGGCTTGATTCAAGAAAATACGAGATTTTATACAAGATGCACCCGCGTGAGTACCCAAATTGGAAAATGAAATATCCTAAAGAATTTAATTCAATGGACATAAAAGTTTTAACGAATCTTGATCTCTATGAATTGTTAAATGAAAACGGGATGTTCATATAGGGTTGATTCCACTTCCGTTATGGAGAGTTTGGCATTTAATAAACAAAGTGATTTAGTTGAATCATATGGCGTGCATTTATTGGGCCCATTTAGTGAAAATGGGGCGCGTTCTTTTTTTGCCAAAGATGCCGAGGGGATTATCCAAATTATCAATCAAAACAAGGCTTTTTTTTAATCAAAAAGATATTAAATATTTTGGGAAGTTCAAAGTAAGGAAAAGTGTTAAAGCGTATTCAATAAATACAGGACCTCATGAAATCGGATGTGTAACTTAATTATAATTATAACTAAATTTGATCATGTCTGTATTGGCAATTATACCTGCTCGCGGTGGTTCAAAAGAAATTCCACGCAAGAATGTTCGTTTACTGGCTGGTAAACCATTAATCTCCCGCACAATTAAGTGTGCTCAGTTGGCCGAGAGCGTCAACAGGATTGTTGTTTCGACTGATGACCCTGAAATTGCAGATATATCAAAGCAAAATGGCGCAGAAATAATCTGGCGTCCTGCAAATATTAGCGATGACAGTTCATCATCCGAAATGGCATTGCTGCATTCGTTGGAATATCTTCAGAACCAAGAGAATTTTCAGCCAGAGATCCTGGTTTTCCTGCAATGCACTTCACCATTAACGTTGCCGGAAGATATTGATGGCACAGTGAATGTTTTACTAAAAGCGAATGCCGATTCGGCATTCGCTGCGACGCCGTTTCACTATTTTCTTTGGACGCATGATAAAGAAGGGAACCCGGTCGGAATAAACCACGATCAAAAAGTGCGACTTTTGCGCCAGAATCGAGAACCTCAGTTCTTAGAAACGGGTGCTGTCTATTCGATGCGAGCAGAAGGCTTTAAGAAAGTTCAACATAGATTTTTTGGCAAAATAGCTATATATGTAATGCCGCCTGACCGTTGTTTTGAAATTGATGAACCAGTTGATTTTATTATAGCTGAGAACTTACTCAAGCACCGTTGAGCCAAAAAACAAATTTCGCAAAAAGTTGAACACACAAAGAAAATTATCCAAGTTCGTAAGTTGTATTCAATGATAGAGAGGAGAATAGAGCTGTGAATCACGTTGTTAAAATCGGTAAACAAGAAATTGGCTATGCTCAACCTATCTACATTGTTGCTGAAATTGGTTTAAATCATAACGCAGATATCAGCATAGCCAAAAAACTTATCATCGCAGCGAAGGATGCTGGCTGCAATGCTGTTAAATTTCAAAAACGCACACCAGAAAAATGCGTTCCCCCTGAACAACGAGATATTATGCGAGATACTCCATGGGGTTTGATGACTTATATGGAATACCGAAATCGTCTCGAGTTCAGTAAAAAAGAGTACCAAGAAATTGATCTCGCTTGCCGTGAACAAGGAATCATTTGGTTTGCATCGGTGTGGGACGAAGAATCGATTGATTTTTTGGAAGCGTTCAATACGCCATGTTATAAAATACCTTCTGCGGCTCTAACGGATCACAATTTGTTGAGTTACGCTCGCTCGACTGGACGACCGATTATTCTTTCCTCTGGTATGTCAACAATGGAACAAATCCGAGCCGCTATCCGTGTTTTAGGAGAAAAAAACTTGCTTTTGACTCATTGCACCAGCACCTATCCATGTAATCCGGAAGAATTGAACCTACGTATGATTCATACTCTTCAAGGAGAGTTTAATGTGCCTGTTGGCTATTCTGGACATGAAGTTGGCCTGCAAACTACATATGCAGCCGCTGCTTTAGGGGCTTGTTTTATAGAGCGTCATCTTACCCTCGATCGAGCCATGTGGGGCAGTGACCACTCGGCTTCAGTAGAACCGTGGGGATTTAGGCGCTTGGTGCGAGACATTCGAGTAATCGAACAAGCAATTGGTGATGGTGTAAAAAGAGTTTATGAAAGTGAAAAACCTATCCAAAAAAAACTTAGACGTATCCCGTAAAAACAAAGTTAATTCCGATACTATTTTCATTTTCAAAGGCGATGCAATTTGTCACAAATAGTAAAAAATATCTTGCATTAGCGGTATTGAACCCTTTCATAGAGTATTTCAGAATGATGGTTAGATTTCTTCGTATCTTGGAAAGTCAAAAATGACCACACAGTTTTGAAATCAAATATCTTATTTTTATACTATTATGAGCCATTATACTAATTTGAACTACTCCTTAATTAAATAGAAAGACTTTAACAATGCAGGGTTCAATTGAAAAATATCTGAAAATAAAACTTTTTCTAACTGATGTTGATGGTGTGTTAACCGATGCTGGCATGTATTATACGGAAACTGGTGATGAGTTAAAGAAGTTCTGCACGCTTGATGGCGGTGGTTTAATGTTGCTTAAGCAAGTTGGGATTCAAACAGGTTTTCTGACGTCTGAAGATACCCGGATTGTGCAGCGGCGTGCACAGAAGTTGCAAGTGGAGTTTGTTATTCAAGGTGTAAAAAATAAGCTCAAAAGTTTTATTCAACTGATTGAGAAATTAGGTTTGACTCCGCAGGAAGCAGCTTATATTGGAGATGATATTAATGATCTGAAGATTCTTGAACAAGTGGGCGTGTCCGCAACTGTGCCTGGTAACTGCCTCCCTGAAGGTTTTACCTGTGATTATGTTACCCGGCGCGTAGGTGGAAGTGGTGCGGTGCGAGATTTTGCGGAATGGCTCCTACGGCAGCGAGGCGAATATGAAAAAGCTCTCTCTTCTTATCTTATCTAAATAAAATGTTCTGAAAGAAAATCTATTGAAAGAAGGCATTTCAGAGCATAACATATTTATAACCGGTAACACCGTGAAAGACAGTTTATTTATTGCGGTTGATAAGGTAAAAAGCAATCCACCGATAATCCACGAACTACTCGATCATGTCAGAAACGCAGACATTACTAAATTTTTTGTGCTAATTACCGGACACCATCGTGAAAAATTCGACGAGGATTTTGAGAAAAGCTGTTTTGCTCTTCGTTCTTTTGCAGAATCAATTGAGGCTACCGCTTTCATCTATTCTGGTTCATTTAAATCCGAATGTTCAAGAGGCAGTAAGAAGAATTTTATCCCCACGAGACAATATTTACCTTATTGAACCGTTGCCCTACTATCGTTTGTTTCAGTAATGATGAGGGCCCAGGGTAATTTTGACCGATTCCGGCGGCATACAAGACTTTGTCAGAGGGCACAGTAAAGTTGGTTGGAATAAGTAAAGAGAAGATCGTTGAAGAACTTTCCCTGATACTAACCAACCAGAATGAATATTTAAGCGATGGCTATTGCTGTTAATATATATGGCGATGGCCTTGCCGCGAAGCGAATAAAAAAAATAATAGAGAAATTACTTGCAATAAATATGAATATACTTCAAAGCATGACACTGATGCCGACAACCTAAGAACGGTTTGCAAAAATACCCTTCATA
>JADFPY010000046.1:18094-19732 GCA_022562085.1 candidate division KSB1 bacterium
GAACTAAAAACCGTTGGCAAGAACACGCTGATTTACAGCATTGGCAATATCGCAATTAAAAGTGTTACCTTCTTTTTTATTCCCCTTTACACGCATTACCTGAGCGTCTTCGAGGTCGGCATTATTGTTTTACTCGAGCTTCTGGAACTCTTTTACAATGCGGTGGCGCCACTGGGGGTTTTTAATGCCGTGTGGCGCTATTTCACCACCGAACGAAAATCCGGGACAGAGAAAAAGTTTATTTCCAGCAATATCTTGTTTGTCCTCGCTGTAAATGCTGTCCTCGCAACGCTTTTGATTGTTTGTGCACCTTGGATTACCAAAATGTATCTTTCTGATGGCAGTTTGTCAAACTTAGTAAGAGTATTTATCATTATTCTTTTTCTAGGTTTAAGTAGAACTGTCATCGTCAATTTGCTTCGCATTTATGAGCAAGCTTTTAGGTTCATTGTTTTTGTGTTCGTCGATTTTGTTTTGTTAATTCTACTGACGTTAGGCTTTGTTATCGGGTTGGATTTGGGCTTGTGGGGAATTATTTATGCCAAGCTTATCACCTCAGGCTTAATATTTTTCTTTGCGGTTTTTTATATTCTAAAGCAACATGGCCTGCATTATGACCACAAAGATGTCATTCGTTCATTGCGTTTTGGCTTCCCTCTTATGTTTAACGGCATTAGCATGTTGATTCTATCGATGTCTGACAGATTCTTCATCAAGGAAATTATTTCTGTTGAAGCAAGCGGCATCTATGGGATTTCATATAAATTTGGCATGATTCTGAATATGGTTTTTGTGGTACCTTTGATGCAAGCCTGGCATCCGATATTATTCCGCCTTGAAAATGCACCCGAACAAAAAGTAACTTATCAAAAAATTGCGCTTTATTATGTGCAAATTGGCAGTCTGCTCATGTTGGCCATCGTTGTTGCTTCTAAATATTTGCTTAAAATAACAACGATTGAAGAGTACCACTACGGGATTATTATTGTTCCATGGATTGCTTTCTCATATTTCCTTTTTGGATTACAAAATATCTTTAAAGCCGGCGCCTTGATTCATAATCAGACAATTAAAATGACACAATATGGTCTCCTGACTGCCGGACTAAACATTATTTTGAATATGGCAATGATACCGACATTGGGAATATTAGGGGCCGCGATTGCCACAACACTCTCTTATTTTGTTTTGATGGTTTTGATACTTAGACTGTCGCACAAATACCTGCATATTAATTGGCTTTGGAGGAAAATGATTCCGGTGATTTTGTTGGGGATGATTTTTTCCTGGCTGGCAAGTATTGACTTGAATAAGCTTCAACTCAATTTTGCAAAAGACGCCACTGTATTGATTCTTTTGCCGACTCTTATGCTTCTGTTGAAGCTTGTTTCTTTAAAAGAAATCAAACGTTTTGCGCTGCGATTAAAAGGTGCTTTTTAAATAGTATATTAGCGGGATTAATTAATGACAATTAAGGTTCTGAATGTTGTGGGGGCTCGGCCCAATTTCATGAAAATTGCCCCAATTATTTCTGAAATGAAGAAACACCCCGATCTTGAACTCAAATTGCTGCATACAGGTCAACACTTATGATGCTGAGATGTCCAGGTTCTTTTTCGAAGATTTGCGGATTCCGGA
>JADFPY010000047.1 GCA_022562085.1 candidate division KSB1 bacterium
CGAGAGTTACCATGTTTTGTACATTAGGCGCCGTGGTCGTTTTCTTACAATTCCGCGGGTTTTCCGGGGAAAAGGATGAATTTGCCTTCGCCTTGTTTATGGCTCTTTTTTGGACGGTGATATTGCTGTCTGATCTGTTGCCGTATTTGTTTTCGTATGACGAAAAAGCCATAAGAGCCTATTTTTTCTGTCCGGTCAATGAAAAGGAAATGATTCTGTCGAAAAATTTTTCACTTCTTGTCATCGTCCTGCTTTTTCAGCTCGCAGTGTGTGGATTGGGCCGGCTTGAGTTGCGGGACATGTTCAGTGCGGAGATCATTCAAGGTCTGATCATCGCGGCATTTTATCTCTACTTTGTCAGCGTCACAGCAAGCACGTATTCAACCATTATAAGTCCGAGAAAGGTTCGGTACGGCGCCGTTCTCGGGCGAAGTTTCCATCGTGGCGTTTTTGTAGTATGCCTGTTTGCGGCCGCCTTGCCGGTGTCAATATATAGCTTTTTTTCGCTTGATTTTCGACTCGTAACCACAAGCCTGTCCGTCATGGCATGGGCAATTTACATCATCAGCCTCAAGCCGTTATCAAGAAAACTGGCTGAGAATAAGGAAGATTTTGTTCACGAAATATCTGGTTGAATTCATATGCAATCTATCGACATACGTAAATTATCTAAGAATTTTTGTTTCAAAACTGCTGTAAACGATTTGAACCTTCAGGTTGAGCAGGGAACTGTTTTGGGTTTTATTGGTCCGAATGGCGCCGGAAAAACCACGACTGTAAACATGTTAACAGGAATTCTGCCGCCGACTTCGGGCACAATAAGATTATTAGGTTTGGATTTTGAGCAAGAAGCTATAACTATTAAGCAACGTATTGGAGTTGTTCCGGAGGATCTCGCCTTGTTTGAACACCTTAGAGGCCGAGAACAGCTTTATTTTACGTCTCGTATTTATGGGATGCAGAAAGCTAACATAGAAGAGCGTACGGATGAACTTTTTGAGGTTTTCGGGTTGCAAGGTCAAGAGGACAAATTCGTTCATGAATATTCTAAAGGCATGAAAAAAAACTTGCTTTTATGTGTGCCATCATTCATGAGCCGGAAATTCTGTTCTTAGACGAACCTTTTGAGGGCTTAGATCCGATTTCGACAAAGGCTATACAAGATAATCTAAAGCTGATGTCACAGAATGGTGTTACGGTGTTTTTGACTTCTCATAATCTTTCGATGGTGGAAGAATTGTGCACCGAAGTTGCCATTATCCATGAAGGGTCGTTAGTATTTCAAAGTCCAACCATAGATATTCGGAGCCGGATCAAAGACGAGTTAAGTGGTGAGACCTATGGAGATTTGGAACAGTTGTTTCTTGATTTAGTCTCATCGAATAACGAAACGCGTTATCTGTCATGGCTTAAAAAGCAAAGGATTCAATAAGTATCACTGTTATGAGATTCCTAGTGAAAACAAACGCTATCTCATTCTAATTCAAAATTTTAAAAAATTCAAGATTGTTTGTTTTCATAAAGTCAAGCTGTAAAAAATAACGATTTCGTTAAAAAATCGTTGACAAATCACAAAATGTTTATTATCTTGACAAAAGAAATTTTAAATCGATCGACTGGTCCTAAATCAAACGACAGCCCTTCCCAAATTTGAAAAAAAGACAAAATATCAATAAAGGTTAACTTATTGTCGTAATTTTGTGCGTTTTTCCTTGATTTTCTAAGACGAAGGCCGTATATTTTTAGCGACCCGAACAGTATTTTCCTTCAAAGGAGGTTTGTCATGAAGAAAAAACTGTTCGCACTCGCAGTAATAGCCTCACTTTACGTGCTTTTCATCTTAGCCTTCACCGCTTTGGACAATCAGGGGAAAGTAAGTAAGTTCTTTTCTGACGTTGGTTTAAGCAATGAAACGGCTATGGCGTCCACCGATTTAAAATCTAAATCGAATCCAACACCAAGTATAAAAAGTCCAATGCCGAAGCCAGAGAAGCCTAAGCCGAAACCAACTGATAGTGTTTAATAGAGTAAATAAGTAGACGTATAATTATCTCATCTTCTGTTCGGGTCAATATGTTTAAAAAGGTTTTTGGTATTCACTTTAGGATCATTAACATTTGGTTTGGTTTCGGATTGTTTTTAATTGTCATTTCCAACCTACCTCACCAAAGGTGTGCCAATATTTTCCTGGATCAATGTATCTCTATATTTTCTTTTGTTTCTACAATGTCTGTATTTGTTTTTACAAGCTCAAAGCAATAAATTTATCTTTTTGAACATCGCACTTTTTTCTCTGATAAGTTGCTTGGGCGTTACATATATTTTTATTGGCGAAGAAAATCTATTTGGTAGTTACAATCTGGCTTTGACTTTATATGAATACCAAACCATTGCTCTTAACTTTTCGTTTACACTGTGTATCGTTTACATTTGTATAAAATATCTTTTCAGAAATTTTAGCCCACTCCGCATTTACGCTATCAGCTTATCAATAATCTTACCTATTCTGATCTGGCATTTTTATCCATTCTTTCTCGATAAGTATTACATACTTGACCACGGAGCACTTTTCGACAAAAACCTGTTATATTTTAATTTTCTACCGTTGTTTTTTCTCATTTTTTTTGGTATTCTGTTATACAGATATGATAAGTCACTGGGAGAGCATCTCAACGCTATTATGGTGTGCTTTTTTATCATGACTATTACGGATATCACAAATTTGTTAGGTTATGTTTATCATATTATGATTTTCCAATTGACTCAATACATACTCTTAATTACTCTGTCATTCTTTTTAATTACCATGTTTAAGTTACTAAACCATTCTTACTCAGCATTTGGACGATTTTATGATTCAATTATCGTTGAAAGAAAAAATCTTGGTGTTCCAATCAAAAGGAAAAAAAGTACCGGAGTTTTAATCCTGCATTTTGCAAGAGCCTATTTTCACCAGCGGCGCAATAGCATCACTTTCGGCACTTTATTTTTCATCTTTTTAATAAACTATTTTGAGGTGCCAATTTTTGTAAAGTTGAATTTAGCAGTACTTTCTTTCGGAGTATTTATTCTGTTTTTTTATCTTACCGTGCTTTATCAAAAACGATCAAAGGAGGGAAATCTAATTAATTAAATTCTAATATTAAAAGGGTTAAGAGATATGAATTTAAATAATACATCTATGCACCAGCCTGGTAATCACAGATTTATTGGAAATAGTCCGGAGGCAAAACGTATTAACCGGGCGATTAAAAAGTTTGCCAAAGTAGACAGCAGTGTTTTGTTAGTGGGGGAGACAGGGGTAGGAAAGGAATATATAGCCGAAAAAATTCATTTACTGAGCTCGCGAAAGAATCGTTCTTTTGTGTCGATAAATTGCTCCGCCCTTGGGTACACGATTGGCAAAAGGGAACTATTCGGAGAAGAAACCGAGGCAAATGGCACAATTCAGCGAACAATTGGGTTGTTAGAGAAAGCCAATAACGGAGTGCTGTTCCTTGACTACATCGATGAGACTCCACTTGAGCACCAGTTTGAATTGCTGCAGGTTATCCGGGAGAAGAGGTTTAGACGAATCGGTGGAAAGGATAACATACCGCTCGATGTCCGGATAATATCAGCATGTAACGGCGAGATGGAACACACCATTGAAAGCAAAAAATTCAGAAAAGATTTATACTTTTTATTAAAAACGCTTTCAATCAATGTTCCGGCCTTAAAGAGCAGAAAACAGGATATCCCTGAGTTATTTATCTATTTCCTCAAAAATTATTGCCACGAAAATCAATTGGATATTCCGGCTGTTCCTGCCGAGATTTTCGAGTCGATTCTTGAATACGATTGGCAAGGCAATATAAGGGAGTTGAAAGACTGCGTTGAAAACCTGGTGATGATGTCGCCTGAAGGTGAGCTTTCAACGGAATTTTTGCCGTTTGAAACTCAGCGACATCCATTGGACTTTCTTGAAATTGGAAACCTTAAAGGTGTTATTTCTGACGTTGAAACTTATCTTATTAAGAAAGCTTTGGGCAAGTTTGCCGGTAACCAGGTAAAAGCAGCACGTTGTCTTGGCGTACCGGAAGCAACCTTGCGTTTCAAAATGAAGAAATACGCAATACCCAGGGACTGACTTTAAACAACAGCGGACGGGGAAACTTCAACTGAGATTTACCAACTTCGTCTCCCCTTGTTGTTTTGATACACGAATTCTTGAGTTGTACCGTCCGCTTTTCCAACGATCACCAAGTTTGTATGTCCGACGAACAAACCGTTTTCTAGCACACCGGGAATAGAATTAATTTCACGCTCTAATTTATCAGGCTGCCTGATTTGTTTGAAATTGCAGTCCAGAACGTAGTTTTGATTGTCCGTTAGAAAAATTTCCCCACTTTTTTTTCTTAAGTTAACTTCACACCCGAGAGTTCTTAATTTTTTCTGGACAAATGTCCAGCCAAAAGGAAGGACCTCAACGGCCAAGGGAAAAGCTCCAAGAGTTTCTACCAATTTCGCTTCATCGACAATAATAATTTCCTTTTTGCTTGCGGCTGCAACAATTTTCTCTCGCGTTAAAGCACCGCCGCCGCCTTTGATTAAGTTTCCCTGTGCATCGACCTCATCGGCCCCGTCAATCGTGACACCTACTTCTTTAAATTCAGTCAAGAGGGGTATATTATTTTCTTTTGCCAATCTCTCAGTTTCTAAAGATGTAGCAACTCCTTGAACTTTAAGACCAGCGGCAACTCTATGCCCGATAAATTCGATTGCGAACTTTGCGGTCGAGCCTGTGCCAAGGCCGACTATCATGTTATTTTGGACGTAAGTAACTGCTTTTTCAGCAGCTGTTTTTTTGGCTTCAGGAAGCGCCATAATCTGAAATCCTTTTTCACAAATGATTTAATTCAACGTTGGTTTTTTTGAGGTTTTTGAAAAATTTAGAGGAATATAAAAATCTAAATCATGGAAGGCAAGTGCGAATTGAAACTAAAACTTTTTTACTAATCCGACTTTGAAATACCGGTTATCCGAATAGCTGTCGTAATCTAATTTTAGTCCCAGGTTTTGCTTTTCATGGCGTTTGTTAAATTTGAAAACGGCCAATGTTGAGTGGATTGCGCTTATTGCGTGGTTAGTAAAAATGAAGGCGAGGGTTAAATCTGCACGATTGCGGGCACGATCGCTGCTGATTCTCATATCATCAAACTTGCGGCGGTTTTGCTCGCTGTCCCATTTCCAAAAAAAAGTCTCAGTGTCTGTGTAGACGGCGTTAACGTCTCGATTCCTTAGTTGGGCTTGATTGTATGCAAGAATATCGCCATAGTTGCTGATGTCGGTAAAATATGTATCCGATTTACCTTCTAAATTGACTCCCGCGTTCTGCACAGAAAAGTTACGGTAATCGTTCTCAAGCCAATTGCCCCAGGTTGTCAACCCTATAAAGGATCCCCAAAGCAGTACTTCGCTTGCAATAAACACTTTCATTATGGTCCTGGATTCAGCATAGTGCTGTCCCCAGCCGGGGAGAAGCAGTGATTGCAAAAATGCGCGCCCTTTCTTTTTTGACGCCCTACCTTGATTTTCCGTTAAAAGCCAACTGTTTGCAAAATTCTGTGGTTCCTTATTAGCATCCTCAGAGGAGCTGCTGTTGAGAATTTTTTGTTTGAATTTAAATTGCTCTAACGAAGGTGCGAGATTCTTAATTCTATAGCTTTTTTTCTCAGCGGGAGCAGAAAGTAGGGTAGAGCTTAGTAGAACCAAAAAAAGTAAAGCAAACGTGTTTTTTACCATGTCACCCCTAACCTCAGGACCGGAATAATTTCAGTTTGATAGATCTGCTGCCTAACGCTTAACCCAGCCTGCACTCTGCGGTTGAATCTTTTTGTCGTCCAGGCAGCGTCCAGAGCACTGACGACATGATTAAGCAGAAGCAGCGAAGCCAGGGTGGTCGCACGTTTGAAATTACGATCGGAATCGTCTTGCAGTTCTGTGTAAGAAGTTCTCTGCGGAGAAATAGTCCTTAAGTCTTTGCCATTCAGCTCTCCACTTTGGTAGTGGGCGTAAGTGAATGGTTCTTCACCGATCTCTTCCGGTAAAATTTCTTCCCGAAATTCCTGCCAGCCAATGATAAATTGATTGTACTTGCCGATGTTTTCATAATATGGCTGATTTTTTTCCTCAGGTAAAAAGTGAGAAAAGTTAGCACGTTCAAAACTGCGTAAATCATCCATGTTATTGCAGCTGCCGCCGCAGATTTCTTCCATCCAATTCCAGTAAGCATTTTCATCCCATAGGGCATTTGCATCGGCTTCAAACTGATCCTCTAAAAGGTCTCCTCGACTATTAAAGCGAAAATGACCGGTTAAAGCCGCCGCTTCTATGACAAGGAACGCGAGCCCCTTTAGGTAAGAGCGCGAATAAATTTGGCCGCTTCCCGGAACAACTGCCGAGAAAAGCAGAGCTTTGGGAACAGACTTAGCTCCGTTTTGGGGAGGCGAATTCTGAGCTTGCGGTTGAAAATTTTTGAAAAACTCAAACCTTGAATTGTTCTCAATTAAGGAATTAGTTAATATTTCACTGGCGGTTTGCCCTTTTTCTGCTAGCGAGTTTGAATTTAGAAATCCTAAAAAAGACAAGGTTAAAATCAATTTCAACATCATAATTTCCCAAATGTTAATCTAAATAACCAAAAGAGAGTCCGAAATAATAGCGCCACTCTTTGCCGTAACTTTGGTTTTCGGCCTCAAATTTATCCAAACCGTAAGCGGCGTTAAAAAAGATTCGAGTTGGAAAAGAATAGAATGAAAAAGAATCTGCTCTAATCTCAAAACCAACACTGCTTTTAAAATTGCTTAGTTCCAGCTTGTTTTCGTTAAACGCGTTGCCGTAATCGTAAAAAACCCCCAGAAACACTTTGTCAAAATACATATGCATCAAACGCAGACCCAAATGCCTGAATAAGGGAAATCGATACGTGAATCGTCCCAGCAACATTTTTCTACCCTCAATGCTGAAGTATGGATAACCGCGATTTCCCAATATGCCGCCGCCAAAAAAATTGAAAAAACTGTCCACTTTTGTATCGATGAATCCACCCTGAATATCCAAATTAAGCGTATGATCTTTTATGGGCAATTCCCGGAATTCCTTCCAGTCAAGCGTGAATTTGTTGTAGTTATAATTTTCAAAAATTTCTATGTCGATTGGAGTGTCAGTTTTAAAGTCACGCAAAAATTTATTGAATTCACGATCATAATTAAAGGTAATCGTTCGGCCCTTTGGATTGATTTCTGAATTTACTGCGGGCTTTAAGCTGCGGTGGCTGAACTTGAAAGAAAAATCGCGTCCGATAAAATAGGTGTAATTTATAGTTGTCAGGCCTGCCCTGCTTGGAAGCTTTAATCTTGCTCCGTAACGGCTGAACACAAAAGCGGTTCGAAGCATATTCGAATCACTGAGCTTGAATCTTGCACCAATGTCAACTTCAGCTAAATTAAATTTGAATTTATCGGTTACCTCACTCAATTGGCGCAGAGCAAGGTCGTTGGGATCCTCTACTTTGACACTGGTATTTTGAACTTGATTATAGGCCTCTAAGAATAAAGTTGGTCCGAGTTTTCGAAAATCGATGAGGGCAAATAGATCATAATCAAAACGACTGTTTGCAGCAAAACCGGCCAGGAAGCCGTATTTGTTTAAAACATCGTAAGAATAGAGATACGAGCCAACTTTTACCGTACCATAATCAATCATCACCCGCGGCAGAAAACTAACCGGTGAATAGTGGTTTTTGTAACGCTTCACTTCGAAATCAGGTACTTTGGAATCATCGAAATTTCGAATGTTAATATTCTCAAGTAACGACTCCGGAACCGAGTTTTTGATTGATGCCATCTTAATCCCGCTATTTTTATAAGCAAGATATTTGGATTTAGATGCATCAATTGGCATCGGGTTGCTTAATAAAGAAATTTTATAGCCCTCAGAAGTAAAGTTAGCGAAAGCCAATTCACCGCGATCATTTACGGAAGCCATGAAAGCCCCGCCAAGCACGTTGGTTAATTGCTGAGTTTCACCGGTTTCCAAATCTTTGGAGTAAATGTTAAAAATTCCGGTTTTATCCCAGCTAAAATTAATCTTTGCTCCGTCCTTGCTAAACACAGCATCGCGCGAATCAAATGGTCCCTCTAAAATGGTTTTAATTTCAGCTGAAGCAAGCTCAAATAAAAGTAAATCTTTCCCATTACGAATGGATTTAGCGAACAAGATTGATTTGCCGTCCGGAGACCACTGCGGATTGGAAAGTTGTTCGCCGTTTTTAAATTTGGTGAGCTGGTCAATTTTTTTGCTTTCTAAATCAAAGACACCCAGGTTTTTGGTGCCATCTTTGGCGGAAACGAAGACCAACTTTTTACCGTCCGGCGACCAATTGGGACTGTGGGCGCGCTGACCCTTTGTCTGGCGAATTTCCTTTTTCTTTTTAAAATCATAAATGTAAATATCGAAATAGTGCGATCCGCCTTTGCTGCGGGCAGATTTGTTTGCGTAGGCTAACTGGGTTCCATCGGGTGACCAGCTAATCGAGTGCCGAGCTCCAGCGCTGATCGTTTCCGACTTGCCTGTCTCCACATCTTTGACCACCAGCTTTGTTTGCGAAAGATAATCATTCCCTTTATTCGTTAGATAGGCTATTTTCGAACCGTCCGGAGACCATGCCGGGTGTAAATTCCCGAATCCTCTAGATTCAAAGAGCCTGCCCTCGATCTTATTTTCAAGAATATCACGGGTTTGCTGAGAATATTCAGCACGGATTTCATTCGTCCAGTCCAAATATAAATCACGGGCTTTTTTACCGGTGGCCTTTTTCAAGGCACCGTCCAAGGACAGGCGAAAGAAGTTTTTCATATTTTGCGAGACTTTACGAAATGTGTCCACGCCATAATTTTTCGCCAGATAAGAGACGAAGGCATACCCGTGATCATAAACTTTTTCATTACCCAGACTATTTTTGCCAAAGACGCCCAATTCATTATAACTAAGCAATCTCTCATCCAAAGCGGCAGTCCGCAAAATCATGTCACGATGCGAGTCCCAGGTTTCGTAACCTAAACCGGGCACTTGATACTGCGCCACGCCCTCGGCAAACCACCCTGGCATCACGGTCATGGCAAGAGGGTAGGAGACGATCACATTTGGACCGCCATGCAAAACATCTTCCCGCCGGTCCTCTTCATATCCAATCGCTTGAAAATAAAAAGCCGGAATCCGTTGCGTTATCTTCCTTGAAGACTGCAACTGAATCATGTGAGTAAATTCATGAGTGACTACATTTCTCAGCCAATTGTGCGAACCCCTTAGCTCGAAATCCATGGCGCTGGCCCAAATCTCCAGTTTGTCATTGTAATAAAAAGCGGCGCCATTTGAGTAGTCGTCGTGATCGCGAATGATGAAATGATACTTGCTCCCCGGTCGGAACTGGTAAAGTGAGGTTATCGGTTCATAAACTTCTTCAGCAATCTTGGCCACCACTTTGGCAGTGCGCTCCGTGCCATTATGAAAATGGACAAAGAAGTGCCTGGTTTCGATGGTAAACCATTTCAACTCAGGATGATTGTATTCTTCAGATTGTGCCCAGGAGTGCGGTACAAACAACAAAAAATGTGCTGAAAAAATGAGAGCCGTTATGATATTTTTTTTTATCATCCGTTCCTTTAATTCAGGTTGAATCTGAATCCGGTGGAAATGTTTAGCAAATCAGTAAATTTGGATGGATGTCCCAACATTAAATCATTTCTATCGAATAAAACGGAGCATTTCGTTTGTATAAAAAGTGCGGTCCTTGAATTTGCCTGAAATTTTAAGCCCAGGGCACCGAAAAATCCGCCGCGTCTAAACTGATCGCGCATGTTCGTAGTCCAGACCTCTTTCCTGAGGGTCTGTTTTCCCTTGTTTAATCATGGCTTTACTCCCTTGAATGTAATATTCCCCTACGCCCAAACAGACAAAAGGTCTAAGATTATCCAGTAAGGCTTCATTTGGTAATTTAACGCCAGACTTATCGCCCATTCGCGTCGTAATCCGCCATCGAGGAAGTTTGATTCAGGAGTTCGATTTAGAAGAATATCGGGAAGAAATTGTTCGCTTTCAACTTCCATTTGCAAAGAAAGTCTTCTGGACATATTATAATTAAAAAACAGTCCCATGGAGCGATTTGGTGGAGACCTGAAACTCCGTAACGTCAAATTATTGCGGATGCCAAAATTAAATTTATCTTCGCCCGCTGCACCCTTGACATTCTTAGAAGAAAATACAATGCAGAATGGAATTAAAAATAGAATCGATTTTTTCAGCATTTAAAAACACCCAAATTGTTCTTTCTAAAGTTGGAGATACATCTCTTAGAACCTAGTGTGTTCCCGAAAAGACTTTCGGACAAATTATTTAACCACTGCAATTTTGATTATGGCTGCGTCTTTATTGCCGTTTCCATCAGCTTCTACGCGAGCCAAGTAAACTCCGCTTTCAATATTCTCCAACCCCCAAACCACCTCATTCTCAGCCTGCCCAAACCCCGTGCCTTGCAGCTCATCGACTAGTTGACCGGCTAAATCATAAATCTTGATTTTTACTTGCGCCGGCGAATTCAAAGTGTATCTTATTGTGGTCGCATTTCCCTCCGTTGGGTTTGGATAATTGTAAACCAATTTTCCTGGCATAAGCTGACTTCCTGGTGAAGTGGCCGGCAAGCTCAATAAGTTGGCATTTGAATGTTCGGAATCATTAAACAACCCGCCCCAGGAAATATTATCGGGATTAAAAGTATTTGGCAGATCCCAAACATATAAAAATCCATCGTCGGACGCGACTGCAAGATCAAGATCACCATCGTTATCCAAATCAGCAGCAAATGGCGTTGAATTGACAGTGTTTCCAGTCGAAAGAGGAAAGCCTGCTGCAATTTGTCCGGTGGTATGGAAAGCAATGAGCTGGTTAGATGAGCCCACAATAATTTCTTGTGTTCCATCATCATCCAAATCTACCAGGATGAGTGATGAGGGCGTTGTGGCAAGAGTTTGGTCTGAGTTAATTTCAATTGGAAAATGATTTTCTAAAACTCCGATGTGATTAAATGCATGAACCTTATTTTCAGCGCTGAAAACGATTTCTAAAAATCCATCGTCATCAATATCACCCAAAGTGAGTTCGGAAGACATATTCAAATGGGTGGATTTTGGAAAACCGGATGCAGTTGCGCCGGACTCATCAAAAACGTGAATTTCACCTTCATCAGTTATGCATATAAAATTTAGATTTCCATTTTGATCTAAATCTCCGATTACGGGAGACTTCGAGATGGTGCCGTTAGTTTCATTTCGCCAAATTTGAGTTCCGTCAAATTCAATTAATCCAATCTGTCCATTTCTGGCAGTAAAAGCAATTTTATCCGGAGGCAAAAGCGCCAAACCTGAGATTTCATCATCCGCCGCATTCTGGGCAAACCTTGCTGAGCCATCTGGACTCACGATGAGCAAGTCACCTGTTTCCGTTCCAACAACCACTTGAAAACCAATCAAATTAGTTGCAGTGTCGATTATAAGAGGAGGAGTTGTCAACCTTACCGGACTCTCAAATACATACAAACTATCTGCCCTGCCATCTACCGGATTTGTATCTTCCGGTAAATACGCAGCGACTACTTGATCGGTCACCCCTATAACGACACTTTTAGCGCCGCTTTGAAGATCAGCAGAGGCAACTGCTGTCGAAAATACTTTTGAGCCTTTTGGACTTGCAAATATCGCTAATGGCAGAGTTTCAATCTCTCCATTGATTTTTTCAATTTGCCTGGAATCTTGATTTTGAATAAGTTTCGAGCCATCTGAATTCCAAACTAAAATATCCGTACCGGTTTGTGAAGCGAAAATAATTTCCTTATTGGCGTCGTTATTTAAATCTGCAATGACAGGTGAATTCGTTAGGGGGACTGTTGAGCCTGAAAACTGCGGAAAACCGGCGACAGTAATTTCATTCCGAACGCTGAAGCTCATCACAGTATCCGGCTCACTAAAATCCGTAATAAAAACCTGTGGATTGGCACCTGAATTCGACAGACTGCCTGGAGTCGTAAATGGCGTGAAAGCGACCTCAGTTGAATTATTGACTAGCATGTTGATCGGATTTGACCCCCAAAACATATCCTCCGTGGTACCATTTTCTGAACCAGCACCTGCACTTAAAAAACCATATTGTTGACCCAGGTCCTGAGCGCCGTCTGCTTCTTTGAGAGCAACGCCGCGGTGATTCGGATCGGCGTTGACTCGGTTAGATGCGAAATTTGCTTCGATGACCCTTTCGTCGATGTGCCAGATGTGAATTCCAGCCTCAACAACCAATAGCTCCCCCTGGTAAAATAAAAACTTGGGCAAGCCAAAGTCATATTCATCGACCTGGGTAATAACGCCAATCCCTGGGTTGTGTACGATTGTGGGCACCCCTTCACCGGTCCAGGTGAATTCAATCCGCTTACCGTCTGCGTCATTGCCAATTGCAACATTATCGTTGTCGAAATCACGATGCCTGTTTTCAAGTAGAAAATATTCTTTGCTGTCGATAGGAATTTTGTAAATTTTGTTTTGATTCGAAGCTCGTGACGCGGCGATTGGAATATTGTCGCCTTCTCTGATTTCAATTGGCGACTCCCAACCCAAAAAGATTTTCGACCAGGCGCATGGTTCAGCGGGCAAAAGACCGCTGAAGTTGCCCGAGCCCTGATCCATAAGCCCAAAAACACCAATCCCGGGTAAACCGGTATCCGGATTAAACAAAATCGGCAGCCCGAGCTGGCTTCCAAACATGAGCGCCATCGTGCCAAGCAATCCGATTTCAAAGCCCTGCTGACTTTGGGTTTCCGGAAGAATTAAGCCGTCACGAATAAAGAACGAGCCGCCATTTACGGCAATACCTCGATAAGAGGGATCGTTGTTACCCAAATTCTCTTTTAGAATTCCAAAATCCAAAAACACAGATGGGATATCGAGGGGCGTTGGATTAAAATCAAAAGCAAAGTCCCGGCCAACGCCGGCGTGGAACAGAAAAAAACTATCGTAACTGGAAAAATCG
The DNA here is from genome assembly GCA_022562085.1 of candidate division KSB1 bacterium. Taxonomy (NCBI): domain Bacteria; kingdom Pseudomonadati; species Candidatus Zhuqueibacterota bacterium. The sequence continues at coordinate 13,114 of JADFPY010000047.1, forward strand.
ATGCTATCGGTAGTATCTGCTAATTGAAAAGCCTCTTGAAACAGCTGGGAAAGTCCTTCATCCAACAGCTCTTCCGAATTAGCCGAACTGTAAGCACTCATTTGCTGAGATAGTTTATAGGAACGAGTCGGGCCTTTTGGATAAACATCGGCCTCTAAGATGAGTTTACTTCTTGAAACTTTTTTATAGTAATTTGCAAGAGCAAGTAACTGATGTTCAAAATAGGTTAGGCCATGCGGAGGTGAGTCTATGGTGATCTCCGAGTCTGGAGTGAGTTCAAATTCTCCGATCCCTGTGGTCAAATCATTGCTATCTTCCTGAAACACGACACGAATTGCGAGAATTCTTAGCGTGTCGGGACTTTGCTTTTTTTGAAAAGTACCTTCGGATACTCGATTCAGGCGAGTGACAGAATTTCCTAATTCTAATAAATCTCTATCTGAAATTCCGTTAGAGTACAGCTTCAAAGTCAAATTTTGGCCGGAAGCTATCTGCCAAAATGAGAGAAAGCATATGAATGTAATAATCTTGATGGTTCGATGACTTGGCATTTAAAACGTATAAGTTGGACGCACAATTTTTCTTGGAAGAAGAATATTAGAAAAGAGTATTAACAAGGATCATGAAGCTGTCTAATCAATTGAAAATTTGGTTAGACAGCCCCATATTTTCATTCGATAGTTTACCGACCTATCATTAAAGAAAAACGCATAGTGTCTGAAAGAGGATGTCCTTCAGGCGCAGCAACGTAAGCAAAATCAAATTGATAATTCGCATATCTTAATCCGGCACCGAAAGACAGGAACTTAACGTTTCCGGCCTCATCATGATTATAGCCTGCCCGCAAAGCAATTAAATCGGCATACCAGTATTCGCCCCCTAAGTTAAATATTAAGTCGTCATTGCCCCAGGCCGTAACCATTGACTTCCAAACAGAATCAGGGCCCTCCGTTGTCCTATTCACCAGCAACTTGTTTACATCAAGTGCCAGTGTGATTTTGTTGTATTGCTGTTCCAAAATGTTATAAGCAAAACCTACTCGGATATTCGTAGGAATGGGATCAGCTTGTGAGGCGTTAATGTAAGTAATCTTTGGACCAATATTGGAAACGTTCACGCCAAAATTGAGCCTGTTAATGAGAAAATTTTTCTTAAGCATACCTAAATCAACTGCAAAAGCATTTGCGACACCAGCACCTTTTTGTGCCCCAACTTGAACATTTGCCAAATTACTCCGAATGAACCTGAAATTAAGACCGACACCCAGGTTTTCGGAGAGCAGCGTTGCGTATGCAAGGGAGATAGCCCACTCATTGCTATTGAACGTTCCCACGACCTCGGGGCTAGTTTCCTCTGTAATGTTTTGTTCACCTAAATTCAAATAAGTAATATTGATACCAATGGTGCCCAGGCCTTCGATGGATTGACGGTATGCGCTAAAGAGGTAGTACAGGTCGCTCAAATTAAACTGCGGCAGCCATTTTGCGTACATGGTGGTGAACTGTTTGTCTTTCTGAAAAGCCAAACCGGCGGGATTCCAGTAAATAGCCGAGACATCGTCTGAAATGGCCACAAAAGCCTCTCCCATGCCAGCGGCACGCGCGTGCGGTGAAATCAGTAAGAATAACAGTGCCGCCTCGCTGACTGCAAAAAGGTTAGATATTGAACAAACCAACACGAGGAGTACTATTACGCTAGTTATGATTCTTTTCATGATTACCTCCAGATAATTTAAAATAATTGAAACTGTAATTTAGCGTTATTAAAATAAAAAACCGAATGCCAAGGCTCTACGACTATAGAAAGAACCTTCACCATTCGGGCACGTAGCCCATACAAAATTCGATTAAAGGAACAGATTTAAAACAGTTTTAAAAATTAACCTAAACCTTTAACGAAATTGTATAAGCGTACTCCTCAAATTTTTTTAAATATATCTAATTAACTTTAGATTGTCAAGATTTTTTTTAAATGAAACTAGACTTTTTAAATATCGGCATGTCTTTTTAAATCTAAAATGTCTTAATCCAAAAGAATATATCATTTACAATTTTCATGCCATGATGTAAAAAGTTGGAAAATGTGGAGTAGAACATGTTTAATATCAAAAACTTATAAGAAAAAAAACTGTTCGTTAATTTAAACGGATTTCAAGAAAACGAAATCATCAATTCAAAAACTGTATTATTTCGTGACATTATCGAAATTTGAATCAGCTGATTTGCGACTGATATTCCTCTGCTGAAAGAAGTTTTTCCAGCTCGGACTCATCACTTATCTTAAGTTTAATTATCCAGCCTTCACCATAAGGATCGTTATTGATGAGTTCTGGTTGTTCTTCTAAAATGCTATTCACATCCTTGATTTCGCCGCTCAAAGGGGCGTAGAGTTCCGATACAGCTTTGACTGCTTCAATGGTGCCAAAAGCTTCCGTCTGGTTGGTTGAGTCCCCTTTATTCGGTAACTCTACGAATACAATGTCACCCAATTCACCTTGGGCATAATCGGTTATGCCAATTGTTGCAACATCATCCTCAATTGCAATCCATTCGTGTTCTGAGGTATATTGTAATGCCTCAGGTATCTCCATGTCAATTCTCCTTTTTTGTTAACTATGCTGCAGCAGCGTACATTTTTGTTTGTATTTTCTCTACATATCTCGTATCAAAATTTCCGGCAATAAAGTCTTCTTGTTGCAGAATCATTTCATGGAATGGTATGGTTGTCGCGATACCTTCAATGACAAACTCTTCCAGGCATCGACTCATTCTTGTCAGGGCTTCCTCCCGGGTTTTACCGTGTGTAATGAGCTTTGCAACTAACGAATCATAAAAAGGCGGAATAACATAACCCGCATAGGCGTGCGTATCGACTCTGACTCCATGACCTCCGGGCACATGAAAGCTGGTAATTTTACCCGGAGAAGGTCTGAAATCTTTTGCAGGATCCTCGGCATTGATACGGCATTCAATGGCATGGCCGCGCATTTTGAATTCTTTATTCCAATCAAATTTTAGTCCGGCGGCAATTTCGATTTGTCGCCGGATCAAATCAATTCCAAAGACCATTTCAGTCACCGGATGCTCAACCTGGATTCGCGTGTTCATTTCCATAAAATAAAAATTACCGTCTTCATAAAGAAACTCAATGGTACCGGCGCTCTCATAATTTACAGCTTCAGCGCCTTTAATAGCCGCATCTGCCATTTTCTTTCGAATTTTCGGTGTTATTACCGGAGACGGAGATTCTTCGATTAATTTCTGATGTTTCCTTTGAATGGAGCACTCCCTTTCTCCTAAAGGAACGACATTACCATGTGAATCGGCCAGAATCTGGATTTCGATGTGACGCGGATGCTCGATAAATTTCTCCATATATAAATCCGGATTCCCAAAACCTGTCTGGGCTTCATTTGTAGCTGTCTCAAATGCCCTGTCAATACCATCTGCATCCCGCACAATGCGCATGCCACGCCCGCCACCGCCCGCTGAAGCTTTAATAATAACCGGGTAACCAATCCCATGAGCTATCTTTTTTGCTTCATTTTTATCTTTTAAAATTCCATCACTACCGGGAATAACCGGGACACCTGCATTCTTCATGGTATCTTTGGCTTTGGCTTTATTGCCCATATCCCTGATCATTTGAGGTTCCGGGCCAATGAATTTGATATTGCAGGACTCACAGACTTCGGCAAAATGGGCATTTTCAGCTAAAAATCCATACCCGGGGTGAATAGCTTCGGCGTTGGTCACTTCGGCGGCGCTGATGATTCGGGGGATTTGCAAGTAACTTTGAGCGCTGGGCCCCGGACCGATACAGACGATTTCATCGGCAAAACGCACATGCAGGGAATCTGCATCAGCTTCCGAATAGACTGCAACTGTAGCGATATCGAGCTCTTTACAAGCCCTGATGATACGGAGAGCAATTTCCCCTCGGTTGGCAATTAAAACTTTCTTGAACAATTTTCCTCTGTATGGTTAGGTGAAGATTTTTTTAAGCGGGTTCAATGCGGAATAGCGGTTGATTATATTCTACCGGCTGGGCGTTTTCAACTAAAATTTCAACTATTTTTCCATCATGCTCTGATTCAATTTCGTTCATAAGTTTCATGGCTTCGATGATGCATAAAACCTGACCTTTTTTAACGGCACTGCCGACTTCTACATAAGGGTCCGCGTCGGGCGCCGGTGAGAGGTAAAATGTTCCAACCATTGGCGATTTAATTTCATCACCGCCGACGCTGGCAGCAGGTGTTTCGGGCTTGGCCTCTTGAGCTTTTGGCTCAACCGGTACCTGGGATGGAGCTGCTGGAGGCACCGAATATGTCTGAGTTGAGTGTGAGTTGGTCATTGAGTTGGGGCTCATTGTATTTTTAGTGATTTTAATGCTGCGACCCCATCGCGATATTTCCAGGGTACCGATATTGCTCTCTTCAACGATTTTAACCAATCGTTTTATCTCTTGTTCTTTCATACCGCCTCCTATCTCATACCGAAATTCGGCAAACGTTTTTCTCTCTAGACCCCCGATTGATGTCAAATGATTGCAATTTAGCCTTGAAAGGTTCTCTTGAAGCACATGAATATAACCGAAATAAGATAAAAATGCAACCCATTTTTGCCAAATTAAGCCCAACAAGGGATGCGGTCTTTAATGTCAGTAAAGCCCAAATCTCTGAACAGCGGTTCGATTTTTTCTCTTTCGGCTCCTACATATTCCAACTTATTAAGATCAGCTCGGAAAGGAGCATTCACGGAGATCGTAGCAAGTTGCTTTGAAAGCTCGCCCATTTCCCGATGCTGAATGAGTTTTTCTCTAACTGAAGCCGCTCCTCGAAGGGGTAAACTTTCCACCGCATCAATATTTTCATAAATTTGTTCAAGACATCCAAAGTGATTCAGCAAAGTCTTTGCGGTTTTCGACCCGACTCCCTGAACGCCGGGAATATTGTCGACCGAGTCACCCATTAAAGCCAACAAGTCAACAATTTGCCCGGGAGGCACGCCGAATTTTTCTTCGACTGCCGCACTGTCATATTGTTCTCCTTTGGCAAAATTCCAAAATGTAACTTTATCACTGACAAATTGAGCAAAGTCTTTGTCGTTTGAAACTACAACTGCTCTATGATTGTCCCCCAAAACCTGATTAAGCAAGGTACCGATGATGTCATCAGCTTCAAATTCATCATCGATGAAAGCAGGCATTCCCATAGCCTCGGTAACCTTGAAACAAGCTTCAAGTTGTGCTTCAAGCTCCGGCGGCGGCAGCCCTCTTTGTGCTTTGTACTCCGGATAGATTTTGTTGCGGAAGGAAGTGTTCAGGTTGCCATCGAACGCAACGGCAATGTGGGTTGGGCTTTCTTTTAGGATTTGAATAAGAAAATCAGTGTAGCCATAAACCGCATTGGCTTGCATCCCATCGGGGGATTTTATAGTAGGCGGAAGCGAATAATAAGCTCTGAAAATGTATGGGCTGGCGTCGATGAGGTAAACGGTTGTCATATTTTTCGCTGATTTGGGTAAAAATGCCTAATGATGCAAAGCAAAATGACATAAAACGTCATTAGCCATTGGCCTTCGGCGTCATTTTTCGAGTAGCACAAAAATACTCGACTTAAATGACAGCGAAGCGTAATGACTGTTGCTCAACTTGTTCGATAGCGGTTCCACCCGTGTTAGTCCAGCTTTTTACAAAATCTAATACCGCTTCTGGATGCTGCGGCACTTTTACTTTCGGAAATATCTTTTGACTCATTCGTTCTTTGTCAATGACAAATGTGGTTCTTTCGACCCCCATCTGTTTTCTGCCGTACATGCTCTTTTCTTTCCAGACGCCGTAAAGCTGAACGACTTCCTTATTCTCGTCGCTCAAAAGAGTAAAAGACAGGCTGTTTTTTTGGCTGAAATTTTGATGGGACTTAACACTGTCCGGGCTAACGCCCCAAATCACGGCGTTGAGTTTTTTAAATTCTGGCTTTAAATCACGAAAGCCTATTGCTTCATTCGTTCAGCCCGAGGAGTTGTCTTTGGGATAAAAATATAGAACGACATTTTGGCCGTGGAAATCGGATAGGCTCACCTCTTCGTCTTTGTCGTTTCTTATCTTGAAATCCGGCACGGCTTGGCCTTCTTGCATATTTCCTCCCGTTTGATTGATGATTCGATATTGATTTCACACGGGAAAACAAGAGAAAATACAAGGAAAACTAAGGCAAGTAATTAAAGTAAGTTAGGGCGTTTCAATTGCTCTTTCTTCTCAGATGTTTTTTGTTACTTTCTCTTTTTTTGTTGCTTATTTGTTACTCATGTATTAAATTGGGACTAAGTAACAAAGCAATCACAAGGCGAGTAACAAGGGATGAATAAGCGGAACACAAAAAAGAAACATTTTCATAAAGCCCTGGGTGCTGTCAAAAAAGGCTACCGCTTAGCCTATCCCCTCACTCAGGGCTTTCTATTTTTGGGGAGAAAGAAATGTCAGTTAAATTAAGAAAGCGGAAACTGGCCAGCGGCAACGTGAGCCTTTACCTTGACATCTACCAGAGCGGCAAGCGGGCGTATGAATTTCTTGGTCTCTATCTCACCAAAGACAAAAC
>JADFPY010000048.1:0-4672 GCA_022562085.1 candidate division KSB1 bacterium
AGGTAGTCGTCACAGCCTGGGTTGGGTTTGCCATTAGTATCAGACATTTCATAAACAATGTCATCGGTGATCGTAATGTCTCCTGAGGCAAATAATGTCACAACGCCATCGACCGTTCCTTTAACTTTAATGCTGCCCAAAACCTGTATAAAACCGTTTAGCTCATCCATATTTCTTATCTCATTATTCGTGTCCCAGACTTTCGTGCCTCCGTCGAAATGCCAGACGCTATACTGCAGGGTGCCGTTTGCTTTGAATTTGAGCTTGGCTTTTCTCCCAAAACGGACGTCGATAAGCAGGGGGGGAGGCTCTGTATTTTCAGACCAATAGTTATCCAGAACATCCTGCTCAGTTGGAAAAATGACCGGTGGGACACCGAGTTGATAACTGTGTTGAAAATCAGGATTGAAAGGACTGCCTTGATTAAATGAAGAAGCTGTACTGGTGACCTTTCCCATAAATACCGGGCTGCCAACGATTGAAATCTGGTCGTTACTATGAACCGGGCCTTCAAGTAAATCTCCGGTGTTGAACCAGATGGTGCCGCCTTCATCCCCAGTCAAGTAACCGAACTTATTAAAAGTCGTGGTCAGCATTTCAATTTCAAGTTTCCTGACCGTCAGGTCAACTTTCCCTACTGAACTGATTTTATATTTTTTTAAATAAGTTCCGGGATTTCCGTTATCCGGGTCGACTGTCACGGTGAAAGTGCCGCCACCCTCCGGATGTTGGTTGTAATGCAAAAACGCAGCGGTTCCTCCCGGTGGTGGATCCTGAAACTGCAGCCAGCGATAAGTCAATTCAAGGCCGCTTTCTGCTAACCAAAATGCTTGCGATGAATTCAGGCTTCTCACGCCCAATCGACTGTCCGTGACAACCGTTGAAATTGTCAAGTAACCCAGAATCGATAAAAACAATGCTGCAATGATCGTCATGATCAATGAGATCCCTCGTTCGTCAGAGAATAATTTAATCATATTCACCCTTTGGTTTCACTGAAGTTTATGGACTACGCTCACCATGAAGAGAGTTTACTTCATCCCTTCGGCAGGCTCAGCGCAGGCCTGAGTGGATTTTAGTCACCCGCGATGTTTTCTTGTCAGACTCAAATTAGTAATTTGTCATGAACGCCACCATGACGCAATCTCCTATGTCCGGATGTGTAACCCGAACCGTGATTTTCTTGTCGGTAGCTTGAGTTGTAATTTCGACATATCGGTTAAAACCTGGAAAGTCATCCACATTTGTTTCATAGGGATAGTTACTTTCTTGTATGTAGCCATAGCCCCGGGTTTTTTTATCAGAAAAAAGTTCTTCCATTTTTACGTTGGCTAAATTCGCTGAGGTGTTCATGAATTCAACATTCATACTGCCCAACATACTGGTAGACATCATGGTCATTGTCGCAAACAAAGCAATGCTCGCAAACATGATGGTAAAGATGATTTCGATCAAGGTAAAACCGTGGTTGTCTTTCAGAAAAGCGTTCAACTTTTGAGTGCTAAATTTATTTACTAACAGCTTTTTCATAAAGAATTCAGAAAATTTCGAGGAGTGACTTTTATTTTTGAATTAATCACTTGACTGTGGACCGTATTTGACAAATTCAGTTCAATTACTCTAATTTCAGTTGGGTCGGGAACCGGGTCATCCAAAGGGTTACCGGCGTCATCAAAATAATAAAAGTAAAAATTACTCACGCCATCGACGAGTAAATCGCCGTTACGAAGAATTTGATTGTTTTGATATTTATAAGAAATCATCGTGGTGTCAACGTCGTCAAACGTGAGCGAATCTACAGAAGCATGAAAAATACTTTCCGGATTTAAAACTTGACGAATGTCGCGGGTCATGACATGAAAGGCATAGCGCGAGCTCTGTAATTCATCTTTGCGATCGGCGATCATCTCATAAGTATTGATCTCATAATAAATTATTTTTGAAATAAAGCCCGATAATATGGCAACAAGCACCATAACCAGGATAAGTTCGATCAGTGTCATGCCGGACTCTGATTTTACTTCGTAAGCTTTGTCTTTAAAGATCTTCAATTCGCACGAATCCTGTATTAGCGGTAATAACAACTTTCTTTTCATTGTTAATGGACACCAAAATCAACTCCCCTGAAAAAGAGTTGCCGGCGTTTCTGGGTGAGCCGCTGGTCCCGAAATCCAGCCGCCCCCCTGAAAAAGCCGTGCCTGTAATCTGCACTGAGCCGAATTCACCAGGTGTTCCAAGCTGAACCACAAAGTCTCCTCCGCCCATGGGATTCTGCATATAACTTTCGTCATCCCATTTTAAGTAGTACTGATTGTTTGTTAGATCGATATAAACTCTTGAGCCCCTACCCTCGGTTAGAGCGAGGTCGCGGGCGTAACGGACGTCTGAAGCTATCTTTAAAGTGATGGCGTTAATTTGTAGTCTCTCGTGAGATTCAGTGTAATTAGCAACGACCGCATAGGACAGGATACCCACAATTACAATGACAACTGTCAGTTCAATAAGGGTAAAGCCATTTTGGTTTTTAAAAGTCGCGCAACGTTTTTTCACTTGAGCTAACCTGGTTTGGTTTTTAAAAAAGAAGGGAAGCCAAAATTTTCAGCTTCCCTTCAAACTCTTCTATCCTAAAATTAAACAAGTACTGTCTCCTTAGCGGGGATGGTTTGTAGTGGTGCAGCTGGCAGTACCGGTAACGTTGTTATAGGTGAAATTTCCCGGTGTGACCGGGCAAGTGGGTACATTGCCATCTCTAAACATGCTTCCTGCTAAGACGGTCGGGAATTGGGCATTGCCGGCAATGGCACTGTCAGCATAAGCAATTGAAGCGGCCGCATCTACTGAGCCCTGGTTCGCCTTACATTGTGAAGTTTCAGCACTCGCACTGAGATCAACGAACTGGGGAACGGCGATAGCTGCCAAAATACCGATGATTACGATCACCATAATTAATTCGATGAGAGTAAAACCACTTTGGTTGTTCATAAAAATACCTCCATAACTGGTTAAAAATTTCCAACATCCATTAATGTTACTTCTTCCGGACCTTTGTTAAGCAAGCCGCGTGCCACTTTTTACCAAACCAAATATTTTTCTTATTAACTCTTAATAATCAATTGTTTAATCATAGTTTTTAAAACACAAAAAAATGTTTTCAATAAATATCTGCTTGTGCCGATTCGGTATAAAATGACACGCACCGGGAATTTCATTCCTACTAACTACTTGTTTTTTTTAGAAGAAAAGCGGCTGTGTTTCGAAATGGTATGCTGTACCGATTCTGGATTGCAGAAATTCGATGAGCGAAAACCTATTAGCGAGGAGTGTGAAGGAGATAAAGTCTACTGCGCCAATGTAGTGAGACTCCACATGGGTAGAAAAATTGCAAGCGCTAAGAAAAGAACAATTACGCCGACGCCAACCGTTAGAACCGGCTCTATCATTGAGGTGAGATTTTTGACCGCATACTCCACTTCGGTGTCATAATGTTTTGATACGTTTAAAAGCATAGTATCCAAAGAACCGGACTGTTCGCCGATTGAAATCATTCGGATAACCATGGGTGGAAAAATCTTTCCTTCGGACAGAGGCCCTGCAAGGCCCGCCCCTTGAAGAACTCCAGCTGCGGCTTTTTCAATTTCTTTTCCGATAACTATATTTCCAACGGTTTTCGCAGTTATTTCCAGAGTCTGAAGAATCGGTAAGCCACTGCTATTTAAGGTTTCGAACATTCTGGTAAATCTCGACATTGCGGTTTTTAGATTTAAGTCACCGAAAATGGGAACCGTGATCATAAACTGATCCCAGCGAAAGGCGCCCTTTTCAGTTTTTATGTATTTAAAAAATCCGAAAGCAATTGCAGAAAGGCCGGCAATCACTAAATACCAGTAATTCGAGAGCACATAATGAAACCCAATTAACAGTCGAGTCGGCAGAGGCAATTCGATTTTCATTTTCGTAAACAAGTCAATGAAATTAGGCACAACTAACATCATCAAAGCGACAAAAGCGAGAACGAGAGTCACGACAACAATAATCGGGTAACGCATAGCACTTTTAATGCGTGCATTGGTTTCCTGCTCATGCTCCATGAGCTCGACTAACCTTTCTAGCACCTTATCGAGCGCGCCGCCCATTTCACCCGCTTTGATAGAGTTGATATAAAGCTCAGAAAATTCTTTAGGATGCCGTTTTATAGCGTCGGAAAGGCTCAACCCGCTCTCGATATCGACATAAATTTTTTCGATGATTTCCTTGAGTCCCTCGCTATCGGCTTGCTCGACCAGGGCATCAAGACAGGACAGGAGCGGCACACCGGCCCGAAGTAAAGTGACAAGCTGCCTGGTGAACATAACTACTTCGGCGTCTTTTAATTTCCTTCTATTTGAAAAAAGTTTGAGGTTGAGCCCGCCGCCAGACTGTTTAATTTTAAGAGGCAAATAACCAAGTTTATCGAGGTATCTGGTGACAGCGTCGGAATCTTTTGCCTCCATGACCTCGGTAACTTCAGAACCGTCAGGTTTAATGGCTTTGTATTCAAATTTCGGCATTTTTTAAAAATAAAATTGACAAGAAATCAAAAAATCTAGTCCGCAGGCGTCACTTCGGCAAGCTCAGTGCAGGCCCGCCGAGGATTGCCTCGGTAACAGAATCTGGAAAACGCTCAGCGAGGCAT
>JADFPY010000048.1:4682-19701 GCA_022562085.1 candidate division KSB1 bacterium
GCAAGGGTTTTTGGTCACAGAATTTCCAAATACTCTCGGCAAAGGTATGTCCTGAGTTTATAGAACGGATGGCGTCACTCCTTCTTTTCTGGACAGTCCTTTTAGCTAACCTTACCTTCTCAAAGTAATTCCGTATTTCTCAAGTTTCCGGTACAAGGTGGTCCGGCCGATTCCCAGTTCCAAAGCCGCGTTGGACATGTTATAATTTGTCAGCTTTATCGCCTGCTGCAAAACTTCCTTTTCCAGATCTTTCAATGGAGTGATCTGCCTGGTAAGTGACACGACTTTTTTTAGATTGATAAATGAATCGCCACTGTTTAAATCTTCTTTAAAAGAAGTAATGGTTATGGGCAAATGCTCGGCAGCCAGAACCCCATCAGAAGCATGTAAAAAAGAGCGCTCAAGAACATTCTCCAATTCCCGAACATTACCCGGCCACTCGTAATTCATTAAATAATCCAATGTTTGCGGCAAAATGGCTTTGACTTTTCTGCGATATTCTTTATTATATTTCCCAAGAAAGAATGCAGCCAAAGCCGGGATATCTTCGCGACGTTTTCTCAACGGCGGTACAAATATCGGGTAGACGTTTATTCGATAGTAAAGGTCTTCTCTGAAATTTCCTTTTTTCATCTCCTCTTCGAGATTCTTGTTGGTCGCGGAGATGACACGCACATCTACTTCCACGGTCTCGGTGCCGCCGACCCTTTGGAACTGGCGTTCCTGCAAAACCCTGAGTATCTTGACCTGAGTCGAGTGCGGCATGTCACCGATTTCATCGAGGAAAAGGGTGCCGCCATCCGCTTGCTCAAACTTACCGGCACGTCTTGCGATTGCACCGGTAAATGCGCCTTTCTCATGACCGAAGAGTTCGCTCTCTAACAGACTTTCAGGAATCGCTGCACAGTTGACAGCGACAAACGCCTTTTGTTTTCTAAGGCCGTTAAAATGAATTGAACGTGCTAACAGCTCCTTGCCAGTCCCGCTTTCACCACGGATTGAGACGGTCACGTTTGCCTCAACAACTCGTTCAAGACTTCTAAACACATCCTGCATACTTTTACTGTTGCCAATAATCTGTTTAAAGCTGTACTTACTTTTCAATTGACCTTGCAAGCGGGAAACTTCACCACGCAGTTCTTTGGTAATCAAAGCGTTTTTAATTGCGATCTCCAGCCTTTCCCAATCCAGGGGTTTCGGAAAAAAATCATAAGCCCCAAGTTTCATCGCATCGACGACGGTACCGACCCGGCTGTCACCGGTCAGAATAATCACCGGCAATCCCGGATCAATTCTCTGAATTCGCTTTAAAGTGTCGATACCGCTAATCAACGGCATCGTTAAATCGAGAAGAACTAAATCATAAGGCCGAATACTCAACATCTGCAGAGCTTCATAACCGGAACAAGAGGTGTCCACACTATATTCGTGTTTCGTTAAAATTGAACTTAAGGAATCTACAAAATCTGCTTCATCATCAACCGCGAGAATCGATGCACCTTTCGTCATTGTCAATCCTGTATCCAAAAATTCTAAACTCTATTTGATTTCACTCATCGGGGTCGTTGTCTAAAACAAAAAGTGCGAAACCTTCGCCTTGAGCGCAGTCGAAGGTTTAAATTTCGAAAAGCGTTTATGGTTCGACTTCGCTCAGCATGAAGATGGTTGTTCTTTTCATCTCCGATGAGAACACTTTAAATTAATACAGCCCCATTCTAATATCGACAGGTTAATTCAAACGTTTACAACAACTTTAACTCGCATTTGTAATGCGCAATACTTCTTCCACCGAAGTCATTCCTTGCATGGCTTTTCGGATGCCATCATACCTGAGATTTCGCATCCCATTTTTAATGGCAGCTCGCTTAATTTGATCTGCCGATGCGCCATTTAAGGTCAGTTCCCGGATTTCCTCATCCACCGCCATAATTTCATAAATCCCGTTTCGACCTTTATAGCCGGTATTTCTGCACTGAAAGCATCCTTCAGCACGGTAAAATTTGACATCCTTAATTCCATCCGTAAGGCGCAATTCCGAAAGATTGGAAGCAGTTGCTTTATAGGACACTTTGCAGTTATCACAAAGTTTTCTGACCAGACGCTGGGCAATAATTCCAATGATGGCGGAAGCGCTCAAAAATGGTTCGATACCCATTTCGGTTAAGCGGGTCAAGCCGCCAGGGGCATCATTCGTGTGGATTGTCGAAAGAACGAGGTGACCTGTCAGCGCTGATTCGATGGCAATCTTAGCCGTTTCTGAATCACGAATCTCGCCGACCATCAAGATATCCGGGTCTTGCCGCAAAATCGCCCGAAGTCCGGTGGCAAAAGTTAACCCGGCCTTGACATTCACCTGGGCCTGCCGAATTCGCTTCAATCGATATTCAACGGGGTCCTCTACGGTAATAATGTTCTTGTCCGGTGTGTTTAAACCATGTAAAATCGAGTATAAAGTTGTGGTTTTACCGCTGCCAGTAGGACCGCTCACTAAAATGACGCCATAAGAACTGGAAATCATTTCCTGCAGCTTTTTATAAGCTTCCTGTTCAATCCCCAAGTCTTCAAGATTTAGCATGAGGCTGCTTTTGTCTAAAATCCTTAAGACAATATTTTCTCCGTAAACTGTCGGAAGCGTTGACACGCGAAAATCAATCTCACGTCCATTAATTAAAATCTGAAATCTGCCGTCTTGCGGGATACGGCTTTCCGCAATATCAAGGTTCGCTAAAATCTTGACGCGGGAAATGATGGCGGCTTGCAAATGTTTCGGCGGCGTCAGGCTGTCATGCAAAATACCATCCACCCGATACCTGACTTGCAGCGTTTTTTCTTCTGGCTCAATGTGAATATCACTAGCCCTCTCCATAATTGCCTGAGAAAGCACGAGATTCACCAGTTTTACCACGGGTGTTTCAGCGCTGAGTTGTTTTAGCTTGTCTGCGGAAGTGGTTTCTTCCTTTTCGGGTTTTTCGTTTTGAATGTCCTGGATAACTTCATCAAGAGAAGAATCAATCTCTTTCGCCCCTTCATAATGAGTTTCTATCGCCTTCATGACGTCTCTCTCAAGACTGACCGCGGGCTCAATTTCATAGCCGGTTTCCCTGTGCAGCCTATCGATGACTTGCACATCGCCCGGATTAACCATGGCGATTGTCAGGCTGTTTTCAATTTTAAAAACGGGGAAAACTTTATGTTTGATCGATAATTCTTTGGGGACAATTTCCAGGACGGCGGGGTCAACTGCGTAATCTTGCAATTGAACAAATGGAATGTTCAAAACTTCCGCCAGACAGTCTATTACATCTTCATCTTCGGCAAAACCTTTATTGATGATAATTTGGCTGAGTTCTTCGTTGTTATGTTTTTTAAAATTAAAAACTTCGAGCAGTTGTGCTTTACTAAGAATCCCTTTATTAAAGAGAAGTTCACCAAATTTTTTATCTTCTTCTTTGACCATTTTGGAGTTGAACTAATTTGGGCGAGAAATAAACGAGGTCTATCCTAAGCCACTCTGACCGGAGTTGAATCCAGAAAATGACGAATTGTCTTCAGCAACTTGCCGGTTCTATCCGATTTATAGATATATACGTCCGCTCCGGTCTCCAGCCCTATTTGCTCATCCAGCTTCGTCTCCCGCGCTGTCAGCATAATAATGGGAATATCTTTATATTTTGAATCAAATTTAAGTAACCGGCTGATTTTATAACCATTCATTTTAGGGAGCGTAACATCCAAAACGATCAAATCGGGTTTTTCTTTTCTGGCCAGGGTCAATCCTTCCTGGCCATCCTTGGCAGAAATTACCGCATACCCCATCGCACTTAAACGCATTGTTAAAATTTCGACAATGTTATTGTAATCTTCTATGATTAATATTTTTTTCTTCATAAAATCCTCAGACAGGAATTGTAAAAAAGAATGTGCTGCCTACTTTCAACTTACTTTCCACCCAAATCTGCCCACCGTTTGATTTGACGATCTCTTTCGCAATACTTAAACCAAGCCCATAACCGCGCGAGCCGCTATCAGGAAAATTATCAAGCTGATTAAATCTCTCGAAAATTGTTTGAAGGTCGCTTGCCGGGATACCTACACCCGTGTCGTTTACCCAGCACTTAATAATTGAATCTTGCAATTCTGCATGAACTGAAAGCAACCCTCCGGGCATCGAATATTTGATGCCGTTTTCAACCAGGTTTGACAGGACCTGCTGTAACCGGTCCCGATCCCCTTTAAATGTTGGAATTGATTTCGGGACTTTATTTTCTAATCGCATCTTCTTTGATTTTGCGAATGCTCGAAAAGAATCTAAAACTTTATTGACCAGGAATTCTAAAGATGTCTGCTTTCTTCTTTCTAAAAATTGAATGCCCTCGTCAAACCTTGACAAGTCCAGCAAATCTGTAAGCAGACGGTTTAAACGCTGAATGTCGTCTTTGACAACCGTTAAACAGTGATTCTGCTTCGAATTCAGGCTTCCTAAGTCAAGGTCCAAAAGTAAATCTACCGCGCTTAGCATCGAGTTAAGCGGGGTTTTAATTTCGTGGCTTGCAACCGTGAGAGCCGAGCGCATCTGTTCATTCTGCCAGTTCCGGGTCACATCGCGCATGACAAACATCCAACCGACCTGCTCGTTTCTTGAATTTCGGGCAAGCTCCAAATGAATACCAATTAATTTGGTGTGGTTTGCAGAGAGGTCGACAACTTTATTGATCTCGTGAATATTGTTTTTCAGCGCGGCATTCAGAGAATCTATTAAACATGGTGTTTTCAAATCTTCTAAGGACTCTCCAACCCAATTTTTATCAACCTGTAGGTCTAAAATGCGTTTTGCTGAATTATTAATGAAGAGAATTTCTTTTTCTGAATCGCACAGGAGAATCCCGTCGAGGGTTCTGGAGGCCAGTAATTCGAATTTTTCTTTTTCCGAGGTTAATTTGGTGGAATGAATCGCAACAGCATTGCCATCGGCAAATTGGGTTTTTGCGGGGTTACGTTTGAATTGCTCCATTGATTATAAGCTTCCGACAAAATTTAAATACTGATGAAGAAGTGATTGGCCATAACACACAATAATTACTGCACCAAGTGAAATAAAGGGTCCAAAAGGCACGGTGCTGCCAACTTTAAGCCTCTTTGTTGAGAGTCCAATGGCAATGACGGGTAAGGCAAGAAAGAAGGCCAGGAAAAGCGCAATGAGAACATTGGGTCCCAGGAAAATCCCGATCATCGCACCCAACTTGATGTCTCCGCCACCCATGCTTTCTTTTTTGAAAATCGAATTCCCTAACAGCCCAACACACCACAAGAACCCCCCTCCCAAAAACAACCCGGACACTGCATTCATGATGGAAATCTGGTTAAGAAAAATAGATGAACATAAACCTATGATAATGCCCGGAAAGATAAGTACATTTAAAATCAACTTGGTGTCCAGATCGATGAAACTAATCGGTAAGAGGAATAAAACTAAAATCGAATAATGCAAAAATGACAACGTCAAACCGTAGTGTTGCCAGACAACAACCAGAAGAATACCTGTAAGAATTTCAACAAAAGGGTAAATAAACGAAATTCTAAATTTGCAATTCTTACACTTTCCTGTAAGAAAAATATAGCTTAAGACCGGGATATTTTGCCAAAACGGGATAGAGCTTTTACAGGAAGGGCAATGTGAACCTGGCCACACAATGGATTGTTTTTTTGGAAGACGGTAAATACAAACATTCAGAAAACTTCCAAAAATCAAACCGAACAAAAAAATCAACGGTATTTGAACATTCAATCTTGCTATTCCCCTCAATTACGGTTTTGTTTGGGCGCGGCGGACTGCGCTGTTTAGAGTATACCCTTCGTCCAAAAAATCTTTAATCTGGCTTAAAACCTTGAAATCCCTGTTGGAATAGCGCTTAAACTCCCGGGACCCCAAGGTGATCAACCGAGGTTTAATGATCCCTTTTAATTCCCAGTAATAAAGTTGTCTTAAACTTATTTTAAGTTGGCGTGTAACATCAGAACTACTTAACCACATGGTATTCATCATCTTAAATCCTCAAATTAAAACTCCTATATGTTATTCTACATCGGCATAAAAATGCTTAAACATTAATGTTGATAATCAATAATGAGAGATTTGTGATTGAAAAAATTGACAAACTAAAAGGTAGTTTTGACATCTGCAAAAAGTTAACTTTCGTGTCATCCGAAATGACAAATTAAGCTATTTTGCAGAAGTCTAAAGATAGACTAAGACTTCTGCAAAATAGGGGAAGAGAAGCATTAGATTGAGAGATGTGAATAACTGGATGAAGAGAATGGAGCATAACAGCGGTGTTGGTAAGGCTTGGGATTTTAGGGGATTTAGGAGATTTCCAGAAGAAATCAGCTTAGATTTAGTCAAGGGTTAGTCTTCGACCCGAGCAAGTTAGAGTGGCTGTTCTTTGATATTATGAGGTCTATAAGATAGACTTAGAAAGGAGGGAAATCAGGTTTGACTTAGTGAGTGGAGTTGTAAAATATTTTGAGTGAAGGTTTTGAGGTGCCAATTTTAGGCGGCTTTCGACGGCTGCTTTAAATCCATATCCTTGAAACTAACAGAAACCACCTTCGAGATGCCTTCCTCTTCCATAGTTACACCATAGAGAAAATCAGCAGCGTGCATGGTAAGTTTGTTGTGGGTCACTATCAGAAATTGCGTATCCTTGGAGAAAGTGCGCAGGGCTTGAACGAAACGCCCGATGTTTGTATCGTCCAAAGGTGCATCCACTTCATCAAGAATACAGAATGGACTGGGTTTGACGAGGTAAATAGCAAAAAGAATGGAAATCGCCGTCAAGGCTTTCTCGCCGCCGGAAAGGAGCATGAGGGCTGTAGGTCGCTTGCTTTTGGTAGCCGCCTCGATCAAGATTTCGGCCTCCAATGGATCCGCGTTGGGCGCCAATCGCAAATTTGCCTGACCGTTTTCAAAAAAGTCCTGGAAAACTTTGACAAAATTCTCTCTTATTTCTTCGAAAACTTTCGAGAATTGCTCACGGGCAGTTTTATTGATAACTTGAATTGTTTCATTTAGATTTGTCTCCGCTTCGATCAAATCATTTTTCTGGGTCAGTAAAAAATCAAGTCGTGACTTTTCCTTTTCATACTCCTTTAACGCTAATAAATTGACGGGCCCCATCGAATCCAATCTATTTTTTTGCCGGCGGATTCTTTCGGAACTTCCTTCCTCGTCAAAGTCCTGCTCTAAAGCTCCTTTCTTAATTGTAACGCCATATTCCTCTTTGATTCGCTCTTTTATTTGTTCGGCGTTCATTTTCAATTCGGAAACCCGCAGTTCCATACTGTGCAGCGTTTCAGCAACCAGGTCTTTTTCATCGCGAACAGCTTTGACGAATTTTTCTTGGTGGGTCAGCTCTTCTTTATTTTCTAAAAACGTCTGTTCAAGTTTGTACACTTCTGCTTCGACAATCTTCTGTTCATCAAAATCTATCTCGATAGCGCTCTTATTTTGCTCAATCCGGTTTGCCAATTCTGCATGTTCTTTCGCAGCACCTACGATTTCTTCATCTAACCGTTTGAATGAACCTTTCAATTCCCGCTCAAACTCGTGCAGCCTTGAAATGTTGTTCTGCAGGTGCCTCTCCTCACTCTTGAGATCGGCTAACTTCACTCTGCTGTCTTGCTCAACAGTTCGATATTCTTTAATCTCTTGTTCCAGGCTCTCAAGATCATCCGAAGCCTGTTGCAGAGAAGCTTCATACTGCGCCTTATTTTCGATCAAATTATCTAAAGAAGGCGAGACGGTTTGCATTTTATCAGTCAGCGATTTTCGATTCTTTTTATGTGACTCATCTTCTTTAGCAAGTCTTTCCCGAGTCTCGGTATCTTTTCGGGACTCAAAATTTAATTGAGCTAATTCGACTCCCGAATCAGTAAGTTTCAATTCAGATGCTTTTACTTGCTTATCTAAATCTTTTTCTTTGTTAAAAGCCTTTTGATACTTGCTTTCGATTTCTTGCTGCTCCTCTTCCTCTTTCTCAAGCTGCGTCCAGGTCTCTTTTAATTTAGACTCAAGTTCTTCCACAAGTGCTTTGCGTCCGATAACGCCAGCTTGTGATTCTCCGTTCGCACCGCCTTTGATGGGCCCCCAGTTGGAAACTACTTCGCCGTCCAGAGTAATCAGATTAATTCGATTTTCCCGCAATTTGTCAGCGTACTGTTTTGCCGTCTGAAAATCTTCTACAATTAGAAAATCTCGTAAAAGCGACTGCACGATTGCCCGGTATTCTTTTTCACACTGCACTAAATTATGCGCCCAATCGATCACACCGTTCGCCTGCAAAATGTCGTCATTGTGAGGACGGAGATCGCTCTTAATTCTCTGAGTTGAAAATTTATCCAGCGGAAAAAATGTCACTGATCCTTTTTCATCCGCTTTCAGAACCTCGATGCATTCGAGCGCCTGATCGGTCGCATCAACAATAAGTGAAACCGCAGCTTCGCCCATTGCCGTCTCAACCGCCCGCCGGTAGGGAGGATCAACTGTCAAGTTCTCAGCAAGGGTGCCTTTGCAGCCTCCGTTGAGGTGCCCGTTAAGAAGCAGGTGCTGCACGCCTTCAGGATGATCTTCATAAGATTCGATAAACTTTTTTAACAGAGCTATTCTCTCTTTGAGCGCCTGCGCTTCGCCGTTTTTATTGAGAATCTTCTCTTTTATTTTTTCTTTAGTCTCTCGGTAGGCAGTTAGCTCATCTTGCATGTCTTTTAACTGCTGCCTCAGCTTGGTTAATTCCGATGCCTGACTTGCTTTTTTCTCTTGTAATTTAGTAATCTTATCCTCACGAATCTTCTCAAGCAGTTGGCTTTCCTCGAAATCCCGACGGATCGACTTAAGTCTTTCCTCGAGGTTTTCAAGCTGGGTCTTAATCCGTTCTTCTTCCTGTTTACTTTCCGTCAACCCTTCAACCGCATGAAGCCGTTGATTTTCAATTCCCTTGAGCTGTTCGTATTTATCATGGATGCGCATTTCAAATGATTTCAACTCTGCGCTTTTTTCCTGGTAATCATTTTCCGCGAGTTGGATTTGCTCAAAGAGTTGCTGCAACTGTTCTTTTGACTGCAGAATCTCCGTTTTATTCTTTTCTATCCGGACACTGATTTCTTCTTTTTCTTTAAGAAGTCTGACTTTAGTGGCTTCAAGAGCTTTTCTGCGCTCGCGGCCGACTAGAATTTTTTCTTCTTTCTGGTGGATTTTTAAAGATACTTCGTTCAACTCTTTTTGCTGCGCGCTCAGCTTTCTCTCCAATTCCAGCAGCCTGGTGCGCGCTTCTTCAATTTCAGCTTCTTGTTCATCGAACTTGGTCGTAAGGGCAACCCGGTTATCCTGGGTTTCATTTAATTTTTCAGTAAGCGGCTCTAACTCAATTTTAATTTTGGAGAATTGACGGGTCGTTAGTTTGATTTCATCTTCCTTCAACTGCTCTTTTATTTCCTGGTAACTCTTCGCCCTTTTTACCTGCCTGGATAAAGAGCCCACATTTTTCTCCACTTCGCTGATGATGTCGTTTAACCGGAGTACATCAGCCGCCGTCGCTTCCAGTTTCCGGAAAGCGGCTTTTCTGCGCTGCTTATATTTCGTGACCCCGGCGGCTTCTTCAAAAATCTTCCGTCGCTCTTCGGGTTTACCGTTCAGAATTGTTTCCACCATGCTTAGCTCAATAATCGAGTAAGCATCCGGGCCCATTCCTGTGTCCATAAGTAGATCTTGAATATCTTTCAACCGGCAGGGAGAATTATTCAAAAGATACTGGCTCTCGGAAGACCGGAACAGACGGCGCGTGATCACAACCTCGGAGTATTCGATTGGCAGAACGTTCTTGGTATTTTGAATGGTCAAGGAAACTTCGGCCATCCCCAGCGGTTTTGCGGCTTTAGTGCCATTAAAAATGACATTTTCCATGCGTTCACTTCGAATTGTGCCGGGTTTTTGCTCACCCAACACCCAGCGAAGAGCATCAACGATGTTACTTTTACCACAGCCATTCGGGCCGACAATCGAAGTTATGCCATCGTTAAACAAGAAATGAGTTTCCCTTGCAAAGGACTTAAAACCATTGATTTTTAAGCTTTCTAAATACACACGCGCCTCTTAAATTTTGAGTGAGTTTTGCGGAGAACCAGCTCGGGTGACATACTATATACAGTATGATCTCGTTCAGTGACCCACGATATGAAGTTGGTTCAATATAATCGAATAATTTACGAAAGTCAAGGTGTATTTTATGAAAAGATCTTCACTTTTTTCAGCTTGACAATATTTTTGAAAATGCTAAATTCTAAAAATTTAGTAGCGTTTCAAACCAGCCCTATCTCCACCCAATTTGTTAAAAGTTCCTTAATTCACTATGTAAATTCTAATAAAAAGGTTTGATTCAATGTCAATAAATAGAGTCTGTGTATTCTGTGCTTCAAGTACGCAAGTTCACCCTGAATATTTTGACGCCTCAAACCGTTTGGGCAAAGAATTAGCCAAACAAGACGTGACGATAATTTATGGCGGAGGCGGCGCCGGCTTAATGGGAGAGGTGGCAACAGCCGCCCTTGCCGAAGGGGGCAAAGTCATCGGAATTCTGCCGAGATTCATGTCCGACCTTGAGTGGGGCCACACCGGCTTAACCGAGCTCAAGCTGGTTGACAATATGCGTGAAAGAAAACACATGATGATTGAAAATGTCGATGCCGTGGTCGCAATTCCGGGAGGTTCCGGCACCTTGGAGGAACTCCTGGAAGTCATCACCTTAAAACGCTTAGGCATTTTTTTAAAACCTATTATTCTCGTAAATGTGCGCGATTTTTTTGATCCCCAGATTGAGATGTTAAATAAATGCATAAACGAACGCTTTATGAATGAAAAGCACAAATCGATTTGGAGTGTTGTGTCGAAAGCAGAAGAGGTGGTGGAAACGATTTTAAACGCACCTAAGTGGGATGCAAGCTCGCGTAACTTTGCGACGCTTTAGAGTATTACTTCTGAACTTTTGCACTTTTTTGCAAGAGAATGGCTAAATGACCCCGACGCTTCGGGGAATGACAGTACCCGTCATTAAGTCATTATGCTATTTGCCTTCGGCGTCATTTTAGAGGAGAAAAAATTTACCTCTGTCAATGACAGCGAAGCGTTAATGACTGCTGATAATAACACCGTAGTTTGGACCATGACAAAGCAGGATTGTGACTCCGCCGCGTTAGGACTAAATGCCGACCGCCATTATTTGGCGGTAAATTGGCAAATAATCAAACAAAGCATAATTGACGTTGTAATACCAGCCAACCCCTCCCAGAATAACCGCGAATAAAATAATCGCCAAAGCCCAGGTCTTGAGAAAAGACACAGAGTAAACGACTTTCAACCCCCGCAACAACCGACCACAAGCCCACAGAACAAATAAAAATAGCACCAAAATTGCCGGGGCTGCCCATGAAGTTTGACTGATAATCCTGAAATAAATAGGCACTATCGGCAAAAGCCAAATGAAATTTGCGCTTGACCAAACCACCAGGGTAAAGAACTGCCAGAAAGCCAGATTCTGTCCTAAAACAAACGAGGTAATTCTGAGAACCAGGGTCAGAAAAGCAAAAGCCAGATAGAATACTAAAGTTGAAACAATAAGAAACCAGGCCGGCCGCCAAATCAACCAGATTAGTTTGAATTTTAGATCAACCGAGCCAATTAGGAGATTTAAAATTTCGTTAAAAATAAAATCATTGCGATAATTGAACAAAATGCTGGACGAAATAAAACTTAAAATCGAGCAAACTGTCAGACCTATCAAAAATGTATGCAGTGCAGATATCTTTCTATTTTCCCTTAACTCCACATAAAAGCCGTGCGGGTAAAGAAATATTCGCCGCAAGTTGCCCCGCAGTCGCCGACTCCGCTGAAAATTAAACAGGAAGAATAAAATCAATGTCAAACCAACTATCGGATAAATATTTGGATTCGCTGCTTGTTGTGATCGCGCGGGAATCTTTATCAAGCGGTTGCTTTTAAAAGCCGACTTTACTGCGTCAAAAGCGATTCGTTTTTCGCGGTCAAAGTCAACGACTCCAAATTTGTTCAGGAATCCATCGCCGGCTGCACCAAAAAATAAATTGGGCTTTGCTTCCTGCCAATCTGCAAAGGTGTGAATAAAAAAACCAGCGGTGTTTTCCTGCAGCTCAGAATTGGCAAGAATCCGGTTTAATTTATATGCCTGAACTTCCTGAAGCTTGACAGATAATTTTTCATCCACGCTTTTGTCCTTTGAGTTTCCAAATAAGCCAGGCTCCCTGTCCAGGCGGGCCGGGTACCCCAAAGACAAGACAAGCGCTTTGTTTGATTCTTGTCCGATTATCAAACTCATCAATTCATGAGAATCTTTGTTATAAAAATTTTGCAATGCGAAATCAACTGAATTTGGTAATTCAAAAGAGTCCAAAAACCGGTAAGCAAGATAAGTAGGCCGGGGCGAGTGTTCCGTGACAGTTTCCGTGAGAGTATGAACAAAACTTTCGGAGCTGGGAGACTCAAGCAGTAGATCCATGCCCAACCCCCAGGCGGCTAAAGAAGCGTGGTGGGCATCTCTTTCTACCATTTCTTTGGCGTAGTTCAGCGCAAGTTCGGAAAATAATGTCTCCTCAAACCGGATGTCAGGAATGAGCGTTAGAGGCATCTCCTCGAACACCAAGATTCCGAGTTCATCACACACGCTGAGCAAATAAGGATGCGGCGGTGTCCCGACAACTCTCAGAGCATTGGCGCCGACTTCTTTGATTTTCAGAATCTCTTCTTTAATTCTTTCCCGGCCGGCAGTCGGTCCAAGTTCGGGAAAATCCTCAAACCAATCGAACCCGCGCAAAGCAAAAGGCTGGCCGTTGAGCAAAAATTGATTATCCAGGATTTGAATATCGTTGAAACCAATTTTTAGTATTTGTTCGTCTAAGATGCTGCCCTCTCGAGTGAGGGACGCTTTGAGTTCATATATTTTTGGATTGTCCGGACGCCATAATTCAAAACCGCTGACATCAAGCGAAACCGTTGCTTGGGTTATCTTGTCATCAGCCAGCAAATCATCAAGGGAAGAGCGGGCCAACCTTTTCTGGTTGTCAGAATCCCACAGTTCGAGACGCAAGCTAATTTGCTCACTCTCAGAGGTTCTGCCTTTCAGGCTCGCCACCACCGAAAGCTGACACTCAGTGAAACCCTCGGAGAAAGTTTTGCTGACTCGCAAATGATCAATAGAAATTTTCGGAGCTGCCGCAATAAAAATATCTCTAAAAATACCGCCGAAATTACGCGGGCTCATTGGCCGGTGCTTCAAAGGAAGGCTACTTCTGGGGAGGAGGGAATTATCGACCTCAATTTTAAGTTCATTCTGCTCATTAATAAACAATCGCTGGCGATCCAACTCAATGGTAAATGAAGTATGCCCCCCTTCATGACCGCCGATAAACTCATCATTTAGAAAAAGCTTGCAGCGATTATTAATCCCGAATGCAACAAGCTTAAAACTTTGCCCGGCCAAACTGGAATCAATTGCAAACGTTCGTTTAAATTCAACTTCGCCTTCAAAATCATAAGCGCCTGGAACCCAAACCTGTGTCCATGATTCGGCATCTTTCTTCTTCGCCTGCCATCCGCCGTTTAAATTCACAATTCTTCGTGTCTCACTGAAAGAACTGCTGTCCGGCTCGATTTGATCTTTCGGCCTGTGGAGATATTTTTCCTGCAGGTCATTATCTGAGCCCGATTTGCAGGAAAAGAAGAAAGCAAGCAGACTGCAAGCAGCGAGAAGATTAGCTGCTTTTAACCAGCCGGCCCAAACCGTTTTGAAATTATTGTGGATTCTCATAAATTGAACCAGAGAGGATAAAATTAACCCGATTTAATTTAGAAATTAATCTTTTAAAATCAAGTCCGCCTCGTTTGGTGTTAAAGCTTCGCCATCAGACTAAACCTTGCAGGTTTCAGAAACCTGCAAGGTTTTTCGGTCCGGGCTTGGCCGCATTCTGATTTTCTACTTTACTTTTTTTTAATATTTTATTATAATTAAGCCAATTCACTTCCCTTTTAAATCAACTACCAAAAACGCCATGAAATCCAAATTCCTAAGAGGTTTCCTTCTCCCCATTTTTATTCTGGCACTTACCACTGGAATAGCAGCCCAACCTGAAAAAGCGGCCAACCTTGTTGTTGAAGCTCCGGGGATCGCGTTAAGCGGCGTCACTTTTGAAGTGAAAATTAAAATCACAAACGAAGAAAATAATTTAATCAAAAGCTTTGCAGACACCCTGCGCGTCAAGGGTCTGAAAATAACAACCGATTCAGGAGTCTCCGAGGCGCCAACTTACATTTTTCAAGAAGGCGGCGTTACGATTCCAAATGCCGTGTTTCAAAACAGGGGTGCACACACGATCACTTTTGAATCGGCAGGTCTGAGGTCAGAAGCAAGTGTGCGCGTCCTGCCCGGTTTGCTGAGTTTGCTGCCGCCATTATTTGCAATTACTTTGGCCTTTCTTGCCAGACAGGTGCTGATCTCCCTCTTTTGCGGTGTCTGGCTGGGCGCGGTTTTCATTAATGGTTACGCCCCCGTCCTGGGGTTTATGAGAACCATCGATACTTATCTCGTCAACTCTTTAATTGATGCAGAGCATGCAGCTATTTTGATTTTCAGTCTAACACTCGGCGGCATGGTCGGGGTCATTTCAAAATCCGGGGGCACCCAGGGAATCGTAGAAAAATTATCGAAATATGCCAATAGCCCCAGGGGCGGACAACTGGCTACCTGGGCGATGGGCATTTTAATCTTTTTTGATGACTACGCTAACTCCCTGATCGTCGGAAATACCATGCGGCCGTTTACAGACAAACTGAAGATATCCCGTGAAAAACTTTCATACATCGTCGACTCGACTGCAGCGCCTGTTGCTTCTATCGCTTTGGTCTCAACCTGGATCGGGTTCCAGGTTGGGCTGATTGGCGACG
>JADFPY010000049.1 GCA_022562085.1 candidate division KSB1 bacterium
GCACTTTTCAACCGAGTTGGGGAAATTCAACCTAATTTTTGGTCACAATGAGAAAGGTAAAACTTACTTGGTGGAATTCATTATTCGCTCGATTTTTCGTCATGCCAATCAATGGAATTTGCGTACCCAAAAAGGCAAAGGCAAAGTTGTGCTCAGTGGCCTGTCGAATGGTAAGGCGGTTGAGTTTTCTCCGGATTCATCCAAAAAGCTTGAGGACTACTGGGATGAAGCGAAAACCGGGCTGCCGGCTGATTTTTCCAGACTGTTGGTGGTTAAAGGCGCCGAAGTGGAAATTGTCGATGTCGCGGGCGGCGTTGACAAGAATATCATGAAGCGCTTGCTTTCGGGAAAGAATGTGCTCGAAACCGTGCAAAAAAGAATTTCGAAGACGATTCAGGAAAGTCAGATTGAGAATAGTGTCATTAATGGTCCGAAAAGGGGAGAGTTGAGCGCTAAAACAAAATTAGAAGAAAATCTCATCAGTTTGAGTAAATTATTTGAGCAAATTGATCGAGGGTACTCAGGCGGTAAACGCAACATGCTTTTGGATCAGAAGCGGCAAATAGAAAATAAAATTGCTGCGATGATTCAAGCGAAACAGTATTTGGCCTATACAGTTGACCATGAAGTCAAACGGCTCAGGCAGGAGATCAATCGCATTCCAGCGGAAAAGATTCAGCAAGTAAAAAGTCAGCTTACTCTGTATCGTCAGAAAGATCTAGAATATAAAAGCAAACAGGAAACCCAGAGAGCTGCTGAGGAACGAAGCGTACATTATGAATGGCTTAAAAATGCCAGGGATGTGTATCAAAACTCATTACAAAAAGTCGCGAGTAAACCACGACCCTATTTTCTAATCTTAGCGATTTTGTCTGTGCTTTCGGGGGGCGCCTTGACTTTTTTCGAGTTGCCGATTTATGCTGCTTTTTCTTTGCTAGGCGTGCTCGTGTTTGGGCTCCTCCATTTTAAAAGCTATCAAAACTTTTTAAATACCGCGGTTGAAAATCAAGAGGTACAAAATTTAAAGAATTCTTTCGCTGAAAAATTCGAACGCGAGTTAACGGAACTGCCGCTTATTTTGGCATTGCTGCAGCAAATGGATGAAGACTATAATACTGCGCGCCTGCTCAAGAAACAATTGGATGAAGATTTGAATCAATTGCATGCCTCAAAATTGTCGCTATCTGATCAAATCTATGAGCTCATTGGCGAAAGGAAAGAACCGGGAACCTGGGATGAGCTCTTGCGTGTCTCCCAGAATAACATCAAGAAGCTCGAAGGGCGCCTTCGCGAAAAGGAGCTATACCTTGCCAAGCTTGGGGTCGATCCTTCGGATTATCAAACTCAAGCATCAAATGGCGTTTACAGCAAACAAAAACTCGATGAACTGCAGCAGAAACTCGATGAAATCGATTCTCAGATTGAAGATGAGTCAAACAAATTTGCCAGTCTCAAGCAATTAATTTGCCAGCAAACCGGCGACGACATTGCAACCGATTGGGAGGAAGTGATTGGCCACCTGCGCGAAAAACGCGAAGAACTGGTTAAGGAATACAAAGAAAAAACCGCTGAAATCATCGGCAAGCTGGCGGTCCACGAGGTGATTAAAGAATTAAAGAAAGATGAAGACAGTAAGCTTCTGTCTGCTTTGAAATCAAAGGAAGTTCAGGAGCCGTTATTTCAGTTGACGAAGCGCTATAAAAATATTAATCTCGAACAAGAAAAATTAGTCGTGTCTGACGAATTTCATGACTTCCGGATTTCAGAACTCAGTACCGGTGCTCAGGAACAAATTCTGCTCGCCCTTCGCATTGGCTTCGCAGCAAAAATTGCCGCCCGGGATTCGCTGTTTTTGATTCTGGACGATGCGTTTCAGTACTCTGACTGGCAGCGCAGAAAACTCCTGATGGAAAAAATAGTACAACTGGCGAAAGAAGGGTGGCAGATTATTTACTTCACCATGGACGACCACATCCGCCGGCTTTTTGATGAAAAAGGGAAGCAATTTGGTACCGAGTATAACTACGTTGAATTGCCCACACCCTGAATTTTCGTGAAATCAATTGTATCGCTTTTGATTTCTAAAATTTGTAAGTCAACAACTATGCAAAATTTGTCATACTTTAGGCATGAAGTTGCATAAGTATTCTTCTTCTTCTTTTGTTTATCATGGGTTGGTACTGCCTTGTTATCTATAGACTTAGACATAAACTGTTTCAAAGTGGTACATAATTTGCTCTGCTTTAGGAAATTTTGAAAACTCTTTTTTACCCAATCGACTATCGAATATGCAGTTCATCTCTTTTACCCATAAAGTGACCGAGGGGGCTAATTGTGTGTTTTATTTTCTGGCAAGGGATCTGCCTTTCTATTATAAGTTTCATTAATTAAAATAGTGTCAAATTTTTTGGAGTAACTATGTGGATGGTTCAATTCCGAATGATTTCACATTCATTAATCACCTTAAATTTAGGAGGGCGTTTATGTCTAAGCTCAAATTTTTTTGGCTCGTAGTCTTTGGGATGTTGATTCCCGGATTGCTCCTTGCGCAAAAAGGGACGATTGCCGGAAAGGTTGTGGACGCTAGAACCGGCGATGCCTTACCCGGAGCAAATGTTGTGGTTCAGGGCCTCAATATTGGTAGTGCTACCAATATTGAAGGCGAATTCACTATTTTAAATGTCGGTGTCGGTCAACGTTCAATTCTTGTGCGATTTATCGGCTACAAAAGCCTGGTCAAAGTGGTGGATGTGACAGCCGGCGAAGTGAGTGAGTTGAACTTTGATATGGATGAGACGGTTCTCGCGCTGAACGAAATCGTAGTAACAGGTGTGGGCGTTGCGACGGAAAAGATAAGACTGGGGAACACGGTGGCAACGATAAATATTAAGGCGATAGAAAATGCCCCGGTACAGTCGCTTTCTGAAATATTGCAGGGACGTACGGCTGGAGTCAATGTATCGCCATCCGGCGGATTAGTTGGCGAAGGCGCCACGATTCGAATTCGCGGCAGCGCCAGCCTGTCAGCAACGAATGAACCGCTGATTTACATTGATGGTGTGCGCGTGAATAACGGCGGCGGTTTTGCACTGTGCGGCAATGGTGCAGGCGGTGGCGGCGGGCCATCACGCCTTGATGATATAAATCCGGAATCCATTGAGCGCATCGAGATTCTAAAAGGTGCGGCTGCTGCAACCCTATACGGCACGCAAGCTTCGAATGGCGTGATCCAGATTTTCACCAAACAAGGTCAATTTAGCAAACCCAAATTCACCGTTGAAATCGAAGCAGCGACGATTAAGTATCCTGATGCTTTTCATGTTAATACGGGATTTGCACGCAACGACGATCAGGCAAAATCTATGTCTGATGCGTTTGGCTTTACCGTTCGACCTTTTGAGTTGGTAAGAAGAACCAACGTGAATGATATTTTGGGAACCGGCCTTGCTCAGACTTACTCCTTGAGTGTAAGTGGTGGGGGTTCTGGTGTGACTTATTTCGCCAGCGGTCGCTTCCAGCACACGAATGGCCCGGTCGACCCGAAAGCGAGCGCATTCTTGGGTCAGCCGCCGGGTGATGCGGATGATAGGTTGGAAAGAGGCCAGTTTTCCGGTACGATCAATATTGTTCCAAGCAACAAACTACGCATCCGTTTGAGTACCTTTTATTCACAAATCTCACAACATACGCTACAGAATAACAACAATATTTTCGCTACGGTGACTCTGGCGATGTTTGGCAAGCCTGAGTTTGCCAGCCCAAGCAATCCTCAGGGTACGGTCGCCTTTGCGACGGTACGTGAAAGCACCTATCGATCTGTCGCGGATGACACTCAGCACGCCGGAATTGCCTTAGGAACCAGCTACAAAGTTACCAACGAGTTGAATGTTGAGGGCATCTTTGGCGTAGATTTCACCTCCCAACGCAGCGAGGAATTTACCCCGTTCGGATGGAACGTGGATAACTTCACCGGCAGTGATATCACCGGCGCATTACAGCAGGGCAAACGAGAGAACAAGGTGTATACCCTGGATGTAAAAGGTAACTGGAACCACAACTTTACTGATGATATCTCATCGACTGCCGTTGTTGGTTTTCAGGGCTTTCAATCAACCCTTCAACTAAGTCTCGCTGACGTTGATGTTTTTCCCGGAGCGGGTTTAGGGGTTTTGGATGCCGGCGCTAATCAGTCCGTAGAGTCAGTTTTCACCGAAGTTATCGAAGCCGGGGCTTATTTTCAAGAACAGGTTGGCTACAAGGACTACCTCTATGTTACAGGTGGGATTCGATTTGATGCCAACAGCGCCTTTGGTTCAAATTTCAGCACCCAAAGCTATCCCAAATTAAGTGCATCGTTTATTCCTACGGCAGCATTTGACATGAGCGGTATGGGGATTTCCACATTACGTCTCCGTGCAGCCTGGGGTAAATCGGGTCAACAACCAACCTTTTTCGACGAATTTACCACTTTTACGCCCCTGACTTCTACTTTGGGTGCGGGAGTGGCGCCGGAAAACCTGGGCAATGCCGACCTTAAACCTGAGGTGTCAAGCGAAATCGAGGTTGGTTTTGAAGTCGGAGTTTTGAATGATCGCCTCGGCCTGGAGTTTACCTACTGGGACCGCGTCGTTAATGATGCATTGGTATATCAACAGTTCGCACCCTCGGGCGGCTTTAGAAATCGGCAGTTGGTCAATATCGGCCAGATAGACGCCAAAGGTGTTGATATAACCTTAAATTTCAGGGCTGTGCAAAAAGAGAATTTTTCTCTGGATCTTTTCGCCAACGCCGCCTATTTAGATGAAGTCGTAACATCTCTGGGCGGTGCCGCGGACCAGAAAATTTCCGGCACCTATTCTCGAATTCGAAATTACTTGCGCGAAGGTTTTGCCCCGGGTGCTTTGTTCGGTGCCGTTTTATCTGACGATCCCTTTCCCATTGACACCAACGGTGACGGGGTTGCCGATGACAGGGCAACATTGTTGGCCTACTTTTCGCAGCCACGCAATCCTTCGGACTATGCTGCCGTCTTGAAGCCCGGCCCGGATGCATTCAACGGTGATCCCCTCGCCCACTTTCTCGGCAAGCCAACACCTGATTGGCAAGGTGCGTTCGGCCTGAATATGGGGTTCTTGAAGCATTTCCGCTTGAGTTCTTTGTTCGAATATAAGGCGGGTAATTTTACCATTACTAATCTGACCGACGCGTTCAGAAAATCGCATCCAGCTATCGGGCGTAATACGCCGGAAGCGGCTGCAACCGAGCTCGTTCTTCTCAATCCGGCCAGTACGGCTGAACAGCGTCTTGATGCAGCACTTGAATGGGAAAACAATTACCGCGCCCTGGCGCCATACAGCGGGCTGAACACAATGGAAAGCGGCAACTTTATAGCCATTCGCGAGATCGGCCTGACGTATGACTTTCCTCGTAGTCTGGCATCGAGATTGGGCGTGGACTACGCTTCCTTCACAATTTCCGGACGGAACCTGCATACATTTACGGGGTACTCCGGCACAGACCCGGAAACGAATTGGTTGAGCCGCAATGGCGATGGCGCCTCGGAGATCTCAGGCGACCCATCCCAGACCCAGCTCGATAATAACTTTCTTGTCAGTGTGGATGCCTTTGGTCTTCCCATTCCGCGTCAAATCCTGTTTAAATTGCGGTTGGGTTTCTAGGCAAACCGATAGCTATTCATGTAGCAATTGTTGAAGCATAGGAGAATTAAAATATGAAAGATAAAATAAGTAACACAAAAGGGTTGAGTCTTTTCATGGTTTGTCTGCTGGCTGTCACCCTGGTCGCAATGATGGCATGCAAGGACCCTCTCGAGGTGGAAAACCCCAACAGCCTGGTAGAAGAGGATCTCTCACTTCCGACGGCAGCAGTCGCTCTTGCCAACGGCGCTCAGGTGACTCTGGCCCGGGCCGCCGGGAGTATGTATGGGCCATACACGACCGCAACTGATGAAGGCACCTGGATCGGATCCAGAGATGCCTGGAATCAGCTCAACAAGGGTGCCATGGGTGATCCCAACAATGAATTCGTGGATGCCGCCTGGCCCTTTGCCACCGAAGCCCGCTTTATGGCGGATTTTGCGATTGACAAGTTAGTTACGCTGAAGGCTGCCGGCGACCTCGATGATCCGGAACACCTGGCGCTTAGCTACCTGTACGCTGCTATCATCCGCACAATGGTTGCGGATATGTGGGATGACTTTGTAATTTCTGACCGAACAGATTCCCAGCCGGCTATCGGCGAAGACAATATGTTTCAGCTCTACGAGCAGGCAATTGATTTTTGTACATCCGGTCTTGCAATTACATCTGATGCTGAAAACAGGGCGCGGTTAACAGCTATGAGAGCCCGGGCGAAAAATGCCAGGGCCATCTGGGATATGGTTAATCCCCGTGGCGCCCAGCCGCCGGCAAATGCCTTTGTCGATGCCGGAAGGGATGATGCGGAAGCCGCTCTGGGTATGGTTTCAGCGGACTGGAAGTATCAGCTCAATTATTCGGCTGCTACGCCTGGCAACGATTATTCGTTTCAAGTCAACGGACGCCTTGAATTGGGCCTGGTTGCCGATCCTACCCTTCAGGTTAGACCCGAGTTCCACGTCCCTCTTTTGGATCCTGTTGACGGTGTGCCTGATCCGCGGGTTTTGGCCACTATTGCTGAATTCCGGGACGTCACCGGAAATGGCGGCCAGTCTTTCGCGCCCTTTACTGTAGTTACCGAGCGTGAAATGCAGGTGATCATTGCAGAGTCGGATATTGCCAGAGGCAATGCCGGCGCTGCCAGGGCGGTCATGGATGCTTTGCGTGCCCGCGATGGCCTTTCTCCGGTACCGGCCGGACGGGAAGGCGAGCTGTTACAACACGAACGTCGGGCTCATCTGTTTCTGATGGGACGCCGCCTGGCAGACATGTACCGTTTTGGTGTGAAATCACCAGATTGGCTGCCTAATTTTGAAGCGGCCCAGAGTCCGGGTTCCTTTTTCGCCATCACACGAAGCGAAATTGAGTCGAATCCTTTTGTGGACTTCACAACGCGTTAAGTTTTCTGCAGTGTTGCATAGATTGATCAAGAAAGGGTGGCTCTTATGAGCCACCCTTTTTTAGTTTTAAGTAAAACCGCTCTGGATTTGCCATTTTTATTTGAATTTTAATCTCTTGTTTCTTATTTTAGATTCAGCTTTGATGTCATCTTAAAAGGCTCTATGTTTGAATGCAGTGGGTAAACATTAGAAAAAATAAAGCCACGGATTGACACAGATTGTACACGGATAAATGAAATTAGAACATGAAGACATTACAGAAGCTATTATCGGTTCAGTCCTATGAAGAGCACAATATTCTCGGATATGGTTTTTTAGAAAAAGTCTATCAGAAAACATTAGTGGAATTATTACGCCGTTGTCATTCTGCTGAAATAGAACACTCAATAAGAGTGGAGTTCAAAGGTGCAATTGTAGGTGAATAGGAGTCCCGACGGGTCGGGATTGTGGATGGAAGTTATCGTGGAACTTAAAGTCCCAAAGCAATAGTATCCAAAAGATGAACCACAATTACTCAATGAATTAAAAGCAATAGAAACAAAAGTAGGATTACTCATTAATTTCGGAAAAAAGAAAGTAGAATTCAAGCATTTCATTTATTAAACAGAATCAGTGTTCATCAGTGTCAATCCGTGGCTGAAAAATATCTTAATCAAGTACTATTTACCCACTCAAATCAACATAGAACCTTAACAAATGGTATTTAACATGTTCTCTATTTTTAAAAGAGAGCAGGAGGTACATCTATGTTCCAAATCTCTTTCAAAAGACCCATAGTAGTTTTACTGATCTTTTCTTTGCTTAGCCTTCAAATTATCCCGGCTCTTGCGAACGGCAAAAAGATCAAGGTTGCTTTTGTAGGACTTCAATTTGAACACTTGCCGCAAGAGGTTAGGGAAAGAGTTCTTCAACGAGTAGAAGATTTATTGAGTACGCAATCTTCAATACACCTGATGAACTCTAAAAAGGTAGAAGAGTTGCTCGGAGCTGAAACCGTCGCAAAACTTTTGAAGCATCCTGAGCAAAACGATTTCTTCGCACTCGCCAGCGAATTACAAGCAGATTATATTTTTGGAGGAAATATCTCAAATAATGCTCGTGAGGGAGAAAAGATTCTTTTGGTCGGGGAACTATACCGTTATGATCGGGCTTCAAATCTCAGGCATAAATTTGAGATTCTGAAATACTACGACAATATTGGCGTGGAACTTATTAAGTTTAAGGAAGAATTCGTCAAATCTATCGTTGGCGAAGCCAGGACCGGGCTTAAAATACTACCTGTTTTGGTTTTGGGCGGAATCGTTTTGGCTGGAATTCTCAGTTTTGCATTTATAAGCGCTAAAGGGGGTGCGGGCGGCGGTGGTATTCCAGATCCGGATCCGCCGAACCAGAAACGATGAAATATAGTTCTTGGTAAAAAAAGAGATTAAGGGTTCACCAAAGAAGGGGCCATATCTGATCAAGCGATCCGGTATACGCTCAGCATACTAAATTTGTGGGAGGTTAACATGAAAAGGTTTTATGTTCTGGTGATCATGGTCGTTATGTTATTTTCCTGTGCTACTTCTGAGCAAAGCAAAGGAAGAAAATCGTTTAGGAGGGATTTGATTTCTGCTGAAGAGATCGCACAGACCACTGCAAAAAATGCTTACGAAGCCATTCAATTGCTGAGACCAAACTTGCTAAAATACCGTGGAACGCGTGGAAGAAGCGTACCTATAGAGCCCGTTGTCTATGTGGACAACCTCAGATATGGCGGTATGAGATCTTTGTATGACATTTCTTCGGTGACGATTGAAAAAATTCAATATCTAAAGGCAACCGATGCCACCACCAGGTTCGGAACCAACCATATGGGTGGCGCATTCGTAGTCACTACGAAATCGCAATAATGTGTTTTAGCACCTGCTTGAAATTGCCATCAAGACTTATCATCTTCAAGAGACTTCGAGCGCTTAGTGTCCTTCTTTTTTTTTCTTTAGCGACAGGATGTACTGTTTCGGAAACCGGCAAAGATAATCCTTCCAACTCATCTTCGGTAGATTTGTTTACGGATATCACCGAACAAGTCAACTTACAATTTGTCCACAATCCCGGAGTTGATGGCAGCTATTTCATGCCTGAAAGTATAGGCTCCGGAGCCGCCTTTCTCGATTATGATAATGACGGTGATCTGGATATTTACTTGGTGAATGGCGCACAACACGGACAGATAACGTCTCATGACCCACCATCGCGTAATAGCCTGTTTCGCCAGCAAGAAAATGGCACCTTTGTTGATGTCACCGAATCTTCCGGTTTAGGGGATACCGGTTATGGCATGGGAGTTGCCGTTGGCGATATTGACAACGACGGCGACGTTGACATCTATATAACAAATTATGGTCCCGATGCTCTCTATCGCAACAATGGTGATGGCACCTTTACTGAGATTTCCGAATTTTCAGGAATTAATAATCCGCAATGGGCATGTTCAGCAGTTTTTTTTGACTACAACCTTGATGGTTTTTTAGATCTCTTTGTCACAAACTATATTGAATATGATGGGGAAAATGTATGTACGGATAAGGGAGGCCGCCCTGATTATTGTAGTCCGCAGGGCTTTCCAGCAGTTCCTGATTTACTCTATGCCAATAATGGCGACGGTACATTTACAGATGTTTCCGTGCAATCCGGTTTTTCAGCAAAACCATCTAAGGGTTTGGGCGTGGTCAGCGCCGATTTCAATGGGGACGCTTATCCGGATTTGTACGTTGCTAATGATGGAGAGGCAAATCAACTCTGGATAAATCAGCAAAATGGAAAATTTGAAGAACAAGCCCTAAAATTAGGTGCTGCAGTCAATGACCTCGGTCGTGCCGAAGCGGGTATGGGCGTGGCCGTGGGTGATATAGACAACGACGCAGATTGGGATTTATTCATAAGCCATCTGCGAGCGGAAAGTAATACACTGTATCGTTACGATGAAACTTACGGTTTTATAGATGACACATCGCCATCAGGATTGGCAGGAATAAGTCTATCCTACACTGGTTTTGGAACCGGATTTTTTGACTATGATCATGATGGGGATCTGGATTTAGCTGTCGTGAATGGCAGGGTAACTCGCGGCCCTCTCTTGACCGCCACCCGTCCAGCCGAGCATTGGGATTACTATGCCGAGCCTAATTTTCTTTTTGAGAATGATGGTAGTGGCGGTTTTCAAAACGTCAGTGATTCTGCTCCTGGTTTTTGTTCGGTCGTAGAAAACAGCCGGGGGATTGCCTTTGGAGATGTAGACAATGATGGAGATATTGATTTATTAGTTTCCAACGCAGGAGGACGGGCTCGACTGTTTCGTAATGATGTCAAGGAAAAAGGTCACTGGCTTATTTTACGAGCAATTGATCCAAAACTGCATCGTTATGCTATTGGTGCAAAGATCACTGCTTTTGTCGGCGAGCACAGGCTTTATCGACTAGTAGGCCCAGGCTATAGTTTCTCTTCCAGTAACGATCCCAGAGTGCATTTTGGATTGGGTTCTGCGACAGCGGTTGATAAAATTCAGGTCCAATGGCCTGATGGCACGGAAGAGATTTTTCCAGGGGTGACCGCTGATCAATTTATCCTGCTTAAAAAGGGCGAAGGTCAGCCCCGCCATGGCTAAAAAAAAACGAACCCCCCCAAAAAATCAGAAAGTACAAAAGCAACCTGCTGTACGGGGAAGTAAGCGGCTAGTCAACAATTTGCGGTCAGCCTTTTTAATTATTTTTCCTTTAGGCATACTTCTCACATTGACCTGGTTTTTTATATCAGGGCCTCATGTGTCATTGGATATATTACCGAATCCCGAATTAAGCGGGATGGAAGGACAAGTTGCTGAGAAAATTCGATTGCTTCGATTAGAAGTCGAAAAGAACCCCAACTCCAGCATTGCCTGGGCCAAATTGGCAATGAACCTGGATGTGCATGAGTTGAAGTCTGAATCTGTCATATGCTATAAGCAAGCCGCCGCTTTGAATCCCAAGGAATTCCGGTGGCCTTATTATTGTGCAATTGCGCTCCATGAAATGGGTTCGCCTGAAGATCTTGAATGGTTCGAGCGCAGTTTGCTGATAATGCCAAATCATGCACCCTTGCATAACTTGTATGGGCGTGCTCTCTTTAATAAAGAGCAACTAGAGGCGTCTTCACAGGCATATCGTCGGGCGATTGCTCTTGATCCAAAGCTACCTCATTCATATCTCGGACTTGCTCAAATAGAGTTATCTAGAGGTGATGTAGAGGCCAGCCGTAAATATTTATTGAAAGCCCTAGAGATTGCGCCTCGCTACAGTGAGGCGCA
The DNA here is from genome assembly GCA_022562085.1 of candidate division KSB1 bacterium. Classification (NCBI taxonomy): domain Bacteria; kingdom Pseudomonadati; species Candidatus Zhuqueibacterota bacterium. Next base: position 11,382 of record JADFPY010000049.1, read on the forward strand.
TGGCCTGCTGGCGGTTGTTTATCGCCGCCTGGGTGAAACTCAAAAAGGTGAACGTGAATTACGTTACGTGCAGCAATTACCGGAGTTGACACGGATGCCGGATCCGGTTTATGCTGACCTGGCTGCAGAAGGAGTTAGCTCATGGTGGTATCGACGACGCGGGCTGGCTTATATGGCCGCCGGGCGTTATCGGTCAGCGGTTAAAGAATTTAGGATGAGATTGTTTTTAAAGGCAGATGCCCAATCCCACAACAATTTGGGTTTAGCCTTGCAAAAACTTGGTAACCATGATGAGGCCATCGAGCAGCTTCAGGCAGCAATTGCATTAGACAAGAGTTATGCCGAGGCTTTTAATAACCTGGCTGCTGCCCTTTATGAAAAAGGTCAAACTGAAGAGGCAAAGAGCTACATCGATAAGGCTTTGAAACTGAACCCTGTTTTTGCGGCTGCTTATCTCAACCTTGGCATATTTCACTTGCGAGCTGGCGAAATGGCTGCGGCGATCAGGGTTTTTCGTCATGGCCTTGCTGAGGCACCTGACCATATAGAGATATCCTCCCGGTTGGCATGGGTCTTGGCGACGACACGCCAGGAAAAGTTACGGGATGGGAATGAAGCCATAGGCTTGGCTGAAAACATATGTAAGATGACCAGTTACCTTATTCCCCGCAACCTTGATGTTTTAGCTGCAGCCTATGCAGAAGAGGGAGAGTTTGAAAAGGCCGTCAAGACTGTTCACCAAGCACTGCAATTAATTCGACCCTCACACCGAGATTTGGGGGAGCAGTTCCAAAGAAGATTAAAGTTATACCAAGTTAGAAAACCATACAGAGAGTAACAATTAACTGAACACTATCAATAATTTTAATGATAGTAAGAGCCTCAAGCATCATTTTCATTGCCCTTTTTCTTCTTTCCCAAGAAGCTATTACCGCAGAAACAAAGCCCACAGCTGAGGAGTTGATTAGAGATCTTGCCTGTTCGGCTTGTCATCACGGATTGCCCGAGGGAAACAATATTCAAGATAAGGCCCCTGACTTAAGTGATGCCGGGTTAAGGTTTAATTCTGCTTATCTTTTTGACTATCTACAAAATCCAACCAAGATTCGGCAGCATATCGGTTTTTCGCGCATGCCGAATTTCCAGTTGAACAAAAAGGAAAGCCTGGCTTTAGTTCTTTTTTTAAAGAAACAGCAAGGATTAAAGGGAGAATGGCCGGAATTTCCTTTAGAATTGAATACTGCAGTTCAACAATATCGTCAAAATATGAACTTAACCAGTGTACAGACACTCCTAAATCAATTTGAATGTACCAAATGTCATAGCTTGGGTGGTGAGGGTACGAAGGAATCTATTGATTTATCGACACTTGGGTATCGCTTAAATCCAAATTGGGTCAAAAAATATCTGGCGGCTCCTTATGTGTTTGACGGGTTACGGACGACCATGCCCAGTTACTTCTATACACATGATGCAACGCTGAATAAATTCGTGGAAATCTTACCTCAGGCTGCCCAAAATATTTATGATTTGACAAAATATCTCTTTTCTCTGAACACAAAGAAACAGTCAGAATTGCAGCGAGTATTCGAAGATGCCAAAGTTGAGTACTCTGAGGTGAATGCCAGTTTGGGCGAACAGATATTTATTTCGCTAAATTGTATAGCGTGTCATAAGTATTCTGGCAAAATGACAACAAAGAAAGATGCTCCTGATTTAAGCATCGAGGGAGCCAGGGTAAGGAAAGATTGGTTAAAAGCATATTTGAAAAAACCAACTTCAATAAGGCCTTTTGGGTTTCACCCCGGTTCTGGAAGCCGAATGCCGGATTTTAACCTTTCAGATAATGAAGTTGAGGTCCTAACGAATTATATTGTAAATCAAGCAGACAAGTTCAAGACATTGAGTCATGCTTTCAAACCCCGAAAGTTATCAGCATTTTCTATGGCCAAGGCGGAAACATTATTGAAAGAAAAATTGTCTTGTTTGGGATGTCATCGTTTAGGTGAGGAGGGAGGTAGGATTGCACCCGACCTTTCGAATATCAAATCCAGGTTGCAAAGCGAGTTTGTTTACCAAATGATTCAAAATCCCAAATCAGTTGTTCATGAAACGGTCATGCCAAAAATTGCGATGCCGCAAAAAACAAAAAATCTCATTGTAAATTATCTGTTACAGCAGGAAATTTCAAAGAAAGAGCTATCCTATCTATCTCTCGTTGATAATCCAATCCAGGTTTTTCAGGATACAAATGAGGAACGAGAATTATACGTAAGGTATTGTGCTTCCTGTCATGGTGTGAAGGGTGATAGTGACGGCTTCAATACCAAGTATTTACCAACCCGTCCAACAAAGTTTTCAGATTCAGTTTATATGTCAAATAGACCAGATGACACGTTATTCGATGGGGTTGTTGCGGGCGGCTACATTCTCAATAAAAGCCATTTGATGCCACCCTGGGGAGATACCCTGGAAAGGTCCGAAATTTTGAAATTGGTAGCCTATTTGAGAAAGTTGTGCCACTGTGAGGGGCCTCTGTGGTCACGGGATAACAAATGAAATTCCTTTCGATTTAAACGAAGGGAAATGAAAAAATACGAAAAAAATCCGGAGGATTGAAACTGCGTTCTAAAACAACAAGTCCGAAGAGGGAAGTTGAAAAAACCGGCTCGTCCGATTGCGTTTTTTTTAATTTTTCCACTTCCTCCATCCTGGTAGTTCTAAATTTTTTATGCTTCGTACCAGACCCGGAATCTCAATTGCTTTCAGCTCAAGAGCGCAAACCTTTCCCGCCACCGAAATCAAATGTTATAACTGCTGAAATAACGTTTGATGATTTTCTGGGCTCCGAAGCCTGTGTCGAATGTCATAAAGAGCAATATAACTTGTGGAAAGATTCCACACATGGTCGTGCCGGAGGTTCTCCGAGTTCGAAAACAATCATCGGAAATTTTAATGGCAAGCCCCTGCAGCTCAAAGAGGCCAAAGTGACTCCCTTTATTGAGAATGGACAGTACTTGTTTCTAGTTGAACAGGAAGCATTTCCGAAACAAACTTTCCAGGTGAGTGCGGTTGTTGGTGGCGGATATCTCGAGGGTGGCGGAACCCAAACTTATTTTACCAAATTCCCAGACGGAACCTTGCGATTCCTGCCATTCGATTTCATTCGAAAAGAGCAGGTATGGTTTGGGGAAACAAAAAGCGCCAGGGGTTGGATTCCAATTGATAGACAATTGGCGATCACTGATTTGGGTGAATGGCCTCCATCACGCATCCTGGGCACGGATCCAACCTTTCAAAACTGTCAGGAATGCCATGGTAGTCAAATTCTGGTTAATTACGATATTGGCAAGAAACGTTATATAACCAAATATAAGAGTTTGGCAATTAACTGTGAATCCTGTCATGGTCCGGCAAAGAAACATGTTGAACGGGTCCGATCCGGTAAGATCTATGAGATGGAAGATATTGGGATGAAAGCCCTGGCCACTCTTAGCAAAGATCAATCTTTACAGATTTGCTTTCAGTGTCATGCAATTAAGGATGTGCTGGATTCCGGATATCTCCCTGGAAAAAATTTGGAAAATTACTACGCTTTAAAACTTCCTATATTGGGTGATAATCCTTATCACCCGGATGGCCGAATTAGAGCCTTCGGGTACCAGCAAAATCATCTCTTCAGTGACTGTTATTTAAACGGTTCAATGACCTGCGTTGATTGCCATGATCCCCATTCACAAAGTTATCGAGATATCAATGGTAGCGCACTTAAGGGCAAATTCGATAACGGTCAGTGTACTGGCTGCCATGCCAGCAAAGCCCATGAGCCCGAACGCCATTCACAGCATAAAGCCGATTCCCCGGGAAATTTGTGCACATCCTGCCATATGCCCTTTCTACAGCATCGGTCCGTCGGTGGGCGATTGAGGTTTGCACGTTCTGATCACACAATTCCAATTCCCAGACCTGAATTTGATCAGAAACTGGGCATTGAAAACGCGTGTGTAAAATGTCATCAGGACCGGAGCATTACCTGGTTACAAGCCAAGACTGAAGAATGGTACGGGAAAATTAAGCCTCATAAAAAGATTGTTACAAATTTACTCGCGACCCAAAAGGGCGTGAGTAGAAGAACAGCCAGTAAGTTACTATTAGACTCCGAAGAAAATCATATTATGGCGCAGGTAGCCGGTCTGAGTCTGTTCATTCAGGAATACTTAAGTCCGGAGATGGCCTATTTAGAACTTGAAATCATTGCTAAATTAAAGCAATTGTGTGAATCGGAAGATTTGGATTTAAAAGCTTTGGCACTGATGAGTTTACATTTTGCCTATGATCACGATCCCGAAGTCCATGCTTACTTACGAAATAAATTGCAGTCATTAAACACTGAAGAAATGCGCATCAGGAAGAGATGGGCTGTCGCACTCGCTTATTTGGCTGGCCTCTATCGTGGAGGGGTGAACTTGAGAATTCAGTTGTAACTTATAAGAAAGCCCTTGAAGTTTTGCCGGATGATGCTGCGACCCTGGTTAATTTAGGTATAACTTATAGCCACAAAGCTGATCTAGAGCAGGCGGTTGCATGTTATCAGAAAGCGTTGGAATTTAAGCCACATAATTCGATGACCTGGGTGAATTTGGGCATTGCCTATCAAAAACGAGGAGAACTAAATTCTGAAATTTTTGCTTACAAAAAAGCCGTCGAGTACAATCCGTGGAATGCTTTAGGGCATTTTAATCTCGGAAATTACTATTATAAACAAAATAACTTTGCCAATGCCATTGCAGCATATAGAAAGGCAGTTGAAATCGACCCGGGTCTGGCGTTAGGACATTTTTACCTCGGTCGTGCATTTGTAAAATCGAGGGACTTAGCAAGCGCTGCATCAGCATTCAAGGCTGGTCTGCAGTATAAGCCGGATGAGTCTGGTGCAAGAGAGATGCTAAGAGATATCGAAGCATATTTGGCAAAAAATAAACCGTAAGTTTTATCACTCTGGCTTCATGTGATAACCTGGACTTGACTTTTCTATCAAACTCTGTAACTTATTTCAAATAAACTGTCTAGCGATTTGATTATCCAATCATTAACCAAGAGGTGCACAAATGTGTAGGGCCTTACTTCTAAATATGTTTTTACTTTCTATAATTGTGTATTCTGGCTGTCTGAGTGAGAATCCGGTTACCTCTGTTGAATCCGATCAAACTCCTAAACTTTCGGCAATAATAGCTGATCCCATTTCAATAATGCCTGGTGATTCATCGATAATCACCATACAGATGCTCAATGTTAGTCCGGATACATTGGATGTTACCTTTGCGGCCACTGGCGGTTCGATCCGAGACGTTGGTGCGGCGGCCATTTTTACAGCAGGAGCTACGGAAGGTGTGGCTTGGGTAACGGTAACAGTAGATCTTGGTGGCGGGAACACGACCAGTGGTTCTGCGAGTATTGGTATTGCTCAAGTTCAACCAACTATTAGTGTTGCCGTGCAAGTTTTGGATGCGCTGAATGATGATTCACAATGTTTGGTCTTTACTGCGTTGGCGGCTGATACTTTGGAGATAATTGGCGGTGAAGTTCAAAATCCGGATGGTCAGGTATTTTCTATACCTGACATTGGTACTGTTTTGACACCAGTCACATTCTTTCCAGGTGATACTTTTCCGCTTCAATCACAAGGAAGTTGTTACACGAAATCAAGCGGAGACTATATATTTACCTTTGACGTTGTCGGCTTAGATGAACCCATCACGGCAACTCATTCGCAACCGTAGCTTCCCGCGACAGAAACCATTGGATGCAGTAGGTTTATGTTTCTCGAAAACTTGCAAGATTGACGAACCGGCCTAAGTATAGTATATGTGGAATCGATATCTAAAACACTGGGTGACTATTTGTTCGGATTTTGACTCTTTGAGAAATCCAGAATCTGTTCGCGGAATCTTTTATTATCCACCCGCCTGGTATTATAGATTTTATGAAACTCTTCATCCAGTGGATAAGCATCATTTGGTCCGTACGGATACCTCGACATGCCGTGATAGGGGAGAGGCTCAACCGTTTTACCATGAGCTGTATTGAGGTCGCCGTCTTTGATCCAGCCGTCACCAAAGATTAGGAAATCTCGACTCCAGCCGAATTTTAATTCGGGGGCTTGCTTTGCATCAAATTCAACCGTGATCTCATCTCCGGCGTTCATAATGACATACTTGTCATCGGATTGCAATAGCAGGGGCAGTACATCGCCGTATCTTGTGTAGTTGCCTACTAAATCCCGCCATTTAGGTTCGGTGGAAACATCGCTGTAATCAAACCAGTGCGGGCCGTAGCGTCCGCCCTTGCGGTATAATCTTGAAAAGCCGCGATAGTGAATATCCGCTGAAACCGGTTTTAAAGTTGTTTGCTGAATAGGTACTTTGGGTTCATTAACAGTGAAAAAGATCTGATCCCAATAAATTTCCATGTTCGTCCGAATGCGCAGGCGGGTGTCATCGCTTAAGAATTTACCTGACAAATCCACGATGACCGTTTTGTTTTTTCCCATAGGAAAACTCAAATTTGGGACAACAGTTTGCCATTTTCCTTTTTCATCGATCACCTGCAAATGTGGAAATACCAGTTTCAATTTATTTGATTGCGAAAGGGCAACGTTAATGCTTGCATCCGCAGGGAAAATCCATCCTTGTAAGAACAAAACCACAGCGTCCTTTTTTGATAAGTCCCCTAAGTTTAAAATAAGATCATGTAGCTCCGTGATTCCCTGGTATTTGGAGGGAATTAGGTTTGAGATGAAAACGTCGTCTTTGTGCTGAATTGCAGGTAAAAGGTTGTTTCCCCGATCGTCAATTGCAGAGACTGGGGTTTGCTTTTTTGTTACCGTGAATATCTGCAAAGGTGGGACCGGCGGCGGCACAAATCGTTCGTCAATGAAAACCTCCACCGAACTTGGGTGATCGATCGTAATCAGTCTGGTTTTGTCAAAATAAGCGGTTTCCCAGAGTTCCTCTGTAATTTGAACTGAATAAGCGCCATCCTTAGGTTTCAGCATCTCACCTGGAATTTTAAAATAATCCCGGGAGGAATTCGGGAAAGCATAGGCCGTTTCGCCGCCCATAATGCCAAGGGGCATCCCCAGGGCGCTGCGCCAAATAATGTCGGTCACAAATTCATACTTCTCGCCGGTCCAGGTGTAAACAAAAGCGCAGGAGCCTTTAAGGGTTTGTTCTTCGATCAAATCTTGATCGCTGCCGGGGTAGAACAGGTTTTGCGGTGTCCCGTTTGGCCAGAGAATCCGCACCACATCCGCTTTTAAACGCTGGCCAAGACCAAGGTGAGTTACCGGCTCGTCGACCACACGGATTTGATACAGGTCGCCTGCCCGAACTTCTAACTTTGACCCGATACCGAAATGGTTGTTTTTTCCGCTGCCGGTTCTGAGGCCAACCAACTGCACTTTCAGATATTTATTAACATTGCCGCCATCGTTGCGCAATAACCGGATGCTGCCATCCGGTTCCTGAATAAACAAATCCATGTCGCCATCTTCATTATAATCCGCAATAACGACTTTCTGACCTGAAACCAGATCGGCCGGCAGCAATGAAGATGTATCTTCGAATTCTCCGGTACCGTCATTATGAAATAGCAAAATGCCGTGGTTACTTTTATTGATTGGTTCACCTACCACCAGAATGTCTAAAAAACCATCATTATCAAAATCAAAGAAACGAGTGTCCAGCCCTCGAACGCTTTGAAGACTTTTAAGCATTTCTTTGGAGCGGCGATCTTCCTCAAAAGTACCATCTCCTTTGTTGCGGTATAATTGATAAATTCCATTTTCCAGGGCGGTTACGAAAATATCCAAGAATCCGTCGTTGTTGTAATCTCC